>CADCQV010000017.1 GCA_902803625.1 uncultured Lachnospiraceae bacterium | reverse complement strand
TACTTGTCCTGGCAAGTGTGATAAAGTCAAAGCCTGCCTGTAAAAGCTCTGAGAAGTTATTCTCTGAGTAATAGCCATTATCCGTGAATATCTCTTTGAGAACTTTTTCATTGCCTTAAGCGCCTTGTTTTGGGCATTTGTAAGGCGAGTTGCTGTTTACCTGCTGCGTACGGTAGAAAGCTCAGGGCTACTGTATGCGGTTGGTGGCAATCAAGGGGGATAATATATCAGACATATTTCCCTTTTGCCATACTCACTCTTTATCTGAACTATTCTTTTTTGCAAGAAATGCTGGTAATAATAATGGCTGTTGCCCAAATGATGATGTTATCTCTCCAATAATGAGCGATATCCTACTCACCAACTGCGAAGTAACAAAATCTCCATTCTCCATAAATTCTTCAGCTAAATTTATATCTTTCCAATTATAATCTGATTTACGATCAGTAAATTTCAAATCCGCACCAAAAGTTACGCTCAGAGTAAATATTTTTTCTGGATCAAATTTCACAAGTCTTGTAATCAAAATACGTACACCCTCTTCATTTAAAGAAGCATTCACATTATCTTGACATAATATTGCGATTTCAGTTTTTACTTCTGTATTTGGTTCCTCAATTCTTTTATATTCTACAGCATCCAAAAAAATCCCTATTTCAGGTCTAAAATATTCTTGTAAATTTGCTATCATAATGTTTTCACCTCTAGATACGTGTGTTTTATCCCAAAAGGAATTATATTGATATTGCTGTTGACCGTAGTTTCATTTTCGTAACATGTCTTATCCATTCTAATGGTATTAGTCAAATCTCTAACACTCTCAGCCAACTCTTTCGTTTGATCTTGATTGTTATCAAGATATGAAGCTACAGCTTTTTCCACCTCTGAATTTAATGACTGCCCATCAACAAATGCTCGAATCGACAATTTGCGGTGTAATTCAGGTGAAATTCGAACATTAAAGGTACCTCTATACTCTTTTTCCGGTTCTTTTCCAACCGTAGAACAAAATTCAATGTAGTCATCAACAGCCGCATGAAATTCATCTTCTATACTTGCAATATTGTCAGCTTCAAAATCAATATAATCATTAATTCCTTCAATTATCCCTCGTAAAGACATTGATTCTGCATCAAATTCAACCTTAGTATGATATCCTTTATATTCCATAATATTATTCATCATAGTTCACCCATTTCCTCTAAACGATCCGCCAAATCCCTAATAGCTCCTACACTCATCACATCCCCTGGATGTGGCTTATGCAACAATATAATGCGTTCATCACTACTTCTATAAAATTTCACTCTTGAACCTGATGTTTTCCCCTTATTATACTCTTCAAATCCTAGCTGCGATAATAAGTACTTTGCTTCAGAATATGTATAATCTTTTGGTCGTGCAAACAATCTTTCTTTGGCCTTATCTATTTTACTCATATGAAATTCCTTATGCAACTACTTTCTAGTTGCATTTTATCATTCTCATAACATTTGTCAATGTACCAACAAAAACCCGCATTTCAAATGAACTTCCGTCATTTCAAAGGTTCGAATCCTTCTAGCCCAGCTAAAAAATTATTATTCTTCGCTTTTTCAATCTATTTCCGGCGGTAAGTCGAGAAAAAATCGGGTTAGCGCCGATTACCGCCTGCTCGATTGTAAAACGTTTTTCAAGTGTTATAATGTTTGAAAACGTTAACCATCTGAATCCCCGAAAAGAAAGGACTACAGCATGAACAGCAGCATAACAAAGAGAAATGCCCTGCTTTCAAAAAAAGTGATAAAGGGCCTTCAATCCAGAAATATGACCGGGTATTATGCGGAGAATAAGGAAGAGGCATTAGAAAAAGCACTTTCTCTGATCCCCGAGGGAAGCGTTATCGGAATGGGCGGGTGTATGAGTGCCCATGAGATCGGCCTTGTGAATGCCCTTAAAGCCGGAAATTATGATTTTATCGACAGAGATGCCCTTGAGGATAAAAGAGCCGCCATGCTTAAAACCTATGATGCGGACTTCTTTATCTCAAGTGCCAATGCCATTACCGAAGACGGCGTGATCTTTAATATCGACGGAAATTCAAACCGGGTTTCAGCCATAGCACAGGGTCCGAAAAAAGTGATATTCATCGTGGGTATGAATAAGGTCTGCCGGGATACAGACTCAGCTCTGGACCGGGCAAGAAATATCGCTGCTCCCATAAACTCCCAGAGAGTCGGTGTCAGGACTCCCTGTACCGAAACCGGTTCCTGCGCAAACTGTAAGTCAGAGGAATGCATCTGCTGTCAATTCCTTATCACCAGATTCTCCAGGCATAAGGACAGGATCCACGTGATACTTGTAAATGAGGACCTGGGATTCTG
Organism: uncultured Lachnospiraceae bacterium; assembly: GCA_902803625.1. Taxonomy (GTDB): domain Bacteria; phylum Bacillota; class Clostridia; order Lachnospirales; family Lachnospiraceae; genus NK4A144. The sequence goes on along the minus strand of CADCQV010000017.1, from coordinate 7,546 downwards.
ACAGAGTCAATAAAATGGAGTCATTGGAACCGTCCCCAATGACTCCAATTACTTTCAGAAGCCGGTCAATACAGGCCGTCAAGAAACTGATTCAGGGCTTTTCTGTCATAGAAATGATCATACTCATTTATCGGATAATCCACAGGTGCACCCTGATCGATATCATAGAAAGAGCCGTTTTTCACGAAGCTTAGGCGGTTTGAGCCTGAAATACGCATCATTGTTCCCCCGGCGGTAGTCACGCTAAGCGCCCCGCAGGAACCGCCGCCTGACTGTTTTCCGATTACTGTAACCCTCCCGGAGCTCTTAAAAACACACGGCACAAGATTTCCGCAGGAAAAGCTCACAGGGGATGTCAGACAGAAAAGCTTCAGACCCTTTCCGTCAAGGGTATCCCTTTCGTCAAATTCATGGTCCAGATTGGTATCCGCCTTATATGCCTGGGTTATCCTTGCCCCGGTATTCGGATTTTCAAGACTTACCTCTGCTTCTCCGATAAAGGCCGCGATAGCATATACTGCCGCTGTATCCTGTCCCCCGGTATTGCAGGAAAGATCCAGCACCACCTTCTTTACCGGAGAATCATCCCTTAAGATCCGGCTGACCGAGTAACTGATAATTCCCATCGTATCCTGTGCATCCGCATCGGGAGCTTCATTATAATAATCCTCCTGCCCATGAACAAATGAATCAAAGGTGATATATGCGGTATCCCCGATCTCCTCATAGCCCGGGATCCCGCCAGGATAATACCTTTCCCTGGTATCATTAAGTAAAGCCATAAGAGAAGAAGTTGAATTCCTCGACTTTCCCTCTCCTATGTACTTTCCGAAATCCTTTGCTGCATCAGCACCAGAAATATAAGAAGGATTCAGAAATTTACTGTGCTGGTCATCAAGGAAGCGATAAATGATATCGTGGTATATCCTGTCAGTCTCCTTCGCATCCGTTCCCAGAAGTATCTCCTTTGCCCCGGTATTCTTTGCAAGCGTATCAAAGCTGTCTATAGCATGTGTTTCTTTTAGCCCGTACAGCTCATCAAAGGCAAAGCAGAATTCATTATACGAAAACTTTGCGAGTTCTTCGCCAGCCTTACCGGAAGCTTCCACCGAATAATAGGATTCCCCTATGTCGCTCAGGCCCTTTTCCACACTTCCGATATCGGAAGCCGAGCACACATAAAGATTTTCCCCGTTATATAGAATATTGAAATTTCTTGGCGTGATCAGGATATCAGACAGAGTCTGAAGCGGCACGTAGTATTGTTCTCCGTCCCTTATCAGGTCGATATCATATTTCGATAGATCCATATCGATCTCATTACCCATCCTGACATCGGTTTCCGCACTTCTTTTAAGATACTCTTCCTTTCCGTCCTTTGATCTCAGATTCGTATTGATCGCGAGATCCAGTAAGGATTCTTCACCCATACGCATAAACTGGTCATAATCCTCAAAATGGAAGCTGTCATCAGCAAAATCAACAGCCATATAATAACCGTCTTCTCTCGTAAGGGTGACTATATCACCATCCGCTTTTGCCGTAACCGAGTATGGCGCTGCTTCCTCCGAAACAGGTGCGGCGGCAAACGGAATAATAAAGGACATAAAACCTGCCCAGTTTTCTATATCCACATAAGGTATTTCACTGCCGTTAATAAAATAAAGCGGCATGGATTCTTTATTTTGCATTGAAAAGATATAAAGAGGTGTTTCCTTCTCCTCAACAGATATTCCGGCGCCTTTGTTTACGGTACCCGTTTTGCAGCCCGAGACCGTCCCTGTAATAAATACAAAGGTCAGTAATATCGCCAATACCTTTTTCATAGCAGTTCAAACCTCCTTATTATCTGTTAAAGAGTCAGTAAAGTCGGTTATTTCTGATGTCATTTTCATCATCTCTTCACCTCCAGGAATACTCCCGCTATCTGTCATTATGCCTAATACCTATGAAACTGTCAAAAAATGTAATTTGGATGATTACACACAAGTACTCTGTAAAAAAAGTGAGGATAATATGAAAGATATTAACGCTATGACCACCGAGGAGTTTCAAAAAGCGATTCCTGAAGCCTGAATGCGGTTAGAAATATAATTTGAAGAAACACGTGATCACGCATATAATGATTAAAGAAGCAAAGTGTCTGCGCCGCAATTAAAGGCGTGTATTAAGTGATTGAAGAAAGGAACAGCATAGGCCGAATATGAATATCAGTATAATAGGATGGAGATCAGGAAGTAAAAGAGCTCTCAATGATCCGGGCCACACAAAATTCCGCGTGGAGCACGATTCCATCGGTGATAAGGAAGTGCCTTCGGATGCATATTACGGTGTCCAGTCTCTTAGAGCGGCGGAAAACTTCCCTATAACAGGGCTGACTATGCATCCCGAAATGGTTAGCAGCATAGTTTATATCAAAAAGGCAGCAGCCATTACCAATAATGAAACCGGAAGGCTTCCGAAAGAAAAGGCGGACGCAATCATCAAAGCCTGTGATGAGATTCTGGAAGGTCGTTTTCTTGATAACTTTATCGTTGACCCGATCCAGGGTGGAGCGGGGACCTCCTTGAACATGAATGCCAATGAGGTGATAGCAAACAGGGCAATTGAGATATCAGGCGGAAATAAGGGCGAGTATTCCGTCATTCATCCCAATGATGATGTCAATATGGGACAGTCTACAAATGATGTCATCCCCACTGCAGGAAAAATGACCACCATACGTCTCTTAATGAATCTGAGGATACAAATGCAGTGTCTTCAGGTGGCATTATCCAAAAAAGCAGAAGAATTTGAAAAAGTAGTTAAGATGGGACGCACCCAGATGCAGGATGCGGTGCCCATTAGCCTTGGACAGGAGTTCAGGGCATACAGCGATGCAGTATTGAGAAATGTAGGGAGACTCGATGTCGCAATAGAGGAGATGCGGTCAGTCAACATGGGTGGTACTGCGATAGGTACCGGCATCAATGCCGGTGAGGAATTCATTTCAAATATAGTTCCCACACTAAATAAGGTATCAAAAATGGATCTGAAGCATGCGGATGATCTCATTGATTCCACACAGAATCTGGATCCCTTTGTGACTGTATCCGGAATAGTCAAGGCCTGCGCGGTTTCTCTTTCAAAGATAGCAAATGACCTTCGTCTGATGTCTTCCGGTCCGAGAACGGGCCTCGGAGAAATAAGCCTTCCTCCGAGACAAAACGGATCATCAATAATGCCGGGAAAGGTAAACCCTGTAATTCCTGAGGTTGTAAACCAGGTGGCGTTTAATGTCATAGGAAACGATATGACAATTACTCTTGCTGCCGAGGCGGGACAGCTGGAGCTGAATGCCTTTGAACCGATCATCTTCTATAATCTGTTCCAGTCCATAGATACCCTGGGTTATGCAGTAGAGACGTTTACGGATAACTGCGTAACAGGTATCGGGGCCAATGAAAAGAGGTGCAGGGAGCTGGTGGAGAACAGTATCGGTATCATCACGGTTCTTGTGCCCTTAGTTGGATATCAGAAGGCCGCCGATACGGCAAAGAAAGCTTTGTATTCCGGCCGTTCGGTACTTGATGTGGTAATTGAAGAAAAGCTTTTGGATCCCGATACAGCAAGAGATATTCTGGATCCCGAAAAAATGCTCAGGAAATAAACCGGCATCCCGGTGTCAGTTACGGTAATTTACGTTATACTTCCTGCATTTGCAAAAAGCTCCGCACAGTGACGGAGTGCTTCATCATCCGCATGGAAACGGGGGCGGTGGAGCTCCTCTGCCTTTTCTCCTTCAGCGGTACTGCCGACCCAGAAAAAGAAGGACGGTACATACTGCCTGTAAAGGGCGAAATCCTCGCTGGCAAGTGATGGAGGTGCATCCGTTACGGTGCATCCGGTCTTCTCCGCAATTTGAACTGCGGTTTCCGTCATTTCCGGAGTGTTGAAAACCGCCGGGATCATCTCCTGCCACAGGATCTCAGAACGGCATTCATACGCTTCCGCCGTTTTCTTAATGATGGTCTCTACCCGTTCCTGCATCCTGCCAAGTGTCTTCTCCGAAAGAGACCGTATTGTGGCACGCATCTCTACCCGGTCAACAACCAGATTCACCGGTGACCCTCCCTCGATCCGGTTGATGGAAAGATCCGCAGCTTCAAGCGGATCGGTATTTCTGCTGCCTACTGACTGCAGAGACTGGACAATGGCGGCAGCACATACAATGGGATCGATATTAAGCTGTGGCATGGAGCCATGACCTCCGGCTCCGATGATATGTATCTCAAAATTCCGTTTTGCGGACATTAGTACGCCCTCGTGACACACGATCTGTCCGGTCTGAACGGACGGCCAGTTATGGAGTCCGAAACATATATCGGGACTTATCAGCTTAAAAAGCCCGGCATCAATAAGCTTTCTAGCACCTAAAGTTCCTTCCTCCGCCGGCTGAAAAACCAGGTCCACGGTATTTTCAAGCTCTCCGGCTTCATAAAGCCTCGACAGTATCATAGCAGCACCGGCCAGAGAAGAAGCGTGCAGGTCGTGTCCGCAGGCATGCATTACACCGGGAGTCCGGGATTTCCAGGGAGATTCGTACTCCTCTGTCTGCGGAAGGGCATCAATGTCCGCGCGGAGCATTACCTCCTTCCCCTTCCTTCTGCCCTGCAGTCTGGCTGCGAGTCCGGTCTCGGTTTTTAGCGGAAGTATGGTGACTCCGGGAAGGGCCGAAAGTACCTCCTTCAGCTTTTCCGTAGTCCTGTATTCTTCGTTTGAAAGCTCGGGATGCATATGAAGATCCCGTTTAAGATCAAGCGCTTTTTCATATTCTTCTTCAGTAAGTCTTAACATTCTCTGCCCCCGTCCGAAATGCAGGATACCATCCCTCTACTCCTTTATAGCCATATTCAGGATGATCGCGCAGAGACCCGCGGGAACTATACCGGAGCCTCCGAAAACGTATCCCACCCACTGCGGCAACATAGAAAGTACGTTTGCGGTGGAACCGAGACCATAGCCGAGTCCCAGGGAAACAGCCACTATGGTTATTTCACGGCTTCCGATCCCATTCTTACTGATAAGCTGCATACCGCTTAGAATGATGGTCGCAAACATCATAACCGCAGCACCGCCAAGTACCGGCTGAGGCATAAGCTGGATCAGGGCCGCAAGCTTGGGACAGAATCCGCAGAGGACCAGAAATATTGCCCCCATAGATATCGCAAAAAGATTGACTATCTTTGTCATCCCGACAAGACCTACATTCTGGCTGAAGGATGTATTCGGAAGAACACCGAAAAGCGCGGCAAAGGATGAACCCAGACCGTCACAGATCACTCCGCCGGAAAGCTCTTTATCGGTCGCTTCGCGTCCGAAGCCGCCCTCTGCGATCCCCGAAAGATCGCCTATGGTCTCAACGGAGGTCACAATAAACATGATCAATATGGGGATTATAGCCCGGACATCAAAGATAAACTTAACAGGCAGTATGGTTGGAAGAGAGAACCAGGCCGCGGAACGGATCTTATCCCATTGCAGGACCCAGGAGTGGACAAGAGTTTCCCCATCGGCCACATATGTGGTCTGGATAAAGAGGGATAGAATACCGCAGACAACATAGCCGATGATGATCCCGAAGAGAATGGATGCAGATGAAAGTATACCTTTTGTATAATGCTTAAGTATTATGATAGCGATAAGAACGATAAGTCCCACAAGCAGATTTACCGGATCACCAAAATCCTTATTATTATTGCCCCCGCCCAGTGAATTGATGCCTACACTTATAAGCGACAGACCGATCGCCATAACAACCGTACCTGTTACCACTCCAGGAAAGAGCTTCCTTAGCGGCTTAAATAAAAAACCGAGAAACGTCTCGAATAAACCACCTATGACACAGGCTCCGAGAATGGCTCCATAGGCAGCGACACCGCCTCCCATTGACCCGGCTAACCCGCTGCATACACCGATAAAGCCGGAACTCGTACCCATTACACAGGGAAGCCTCGCACCGATCGGTCCTATGGTCCAGAGCTGTACCAGGGTAACCAGACCCGCTACAAGCATAGCGTTCTGGATAACAGGTACCATCAATCCGGCATCACCCAGTGCACAGGCTGCTCCGATCACCAGGATAGGGGTCAGATTTCCCACAAACATGGCCAGGACATGCTGCATTCCGAGGATAATGGCTCTGCCAAGAGGAATACGACCTTCAAGTTCATATTCTGATGTCATTTTCATCATCTCTTCACCTCCAGGAATACTCCCGCTATCTGTCATTATGCCTAATGTCTGTGTAACTGTCAAAGAAAAATAATAAAAACATCAACCTCTCCGAAACCGCTCCTGCTATAGCTGTTTACTATAACCCGCTATAAAAATCATATATTGGACGTATCGTATTATTTATGTGATAATTCGACAGGAAAATCCCAACATTTGGGACAAGACATATGAAAATAGATAACCGTATCTCTCCGGGATCCGGATGATCCTTAGCAGATACGAAAAATTAAGATCAGGGCAGGGAACTATGAGAAAGAATAACAAAATCACATTATGGATAGCACTTGGACTCTTACTCGGTATAATTGTAGGACTTGTAATGCCTGAATGGCTGTATATGCCTCTTACCGTAGTCGCTACCATTTATATGTCGGCGCTCAGGATGATGATATATCCGCTGGTATTCTGCAGCATCATTATCGGGATAATCGGTATGGGAAGCATTGCAAAAACCGGAAAGACAGGTCTTTATTCTCTTATATGGTTCACCGTGACCACAGCAATAGCTTCGGCTCTCGGACTGATCCTCCCGCGGATACTTCATCTCGGACAGGGAGCGGTTATCACTCCGACGGATACCGAGGTGGAGGCCGCCACCTTTACCGGTCTTGTGGACACCATTGAGAATATCATCCCCGGAAATCCCTTTACTTCCTTCACCGAGGGAAATATGCTTCAGATCCTTGCCTTTGCAGTTATCATCGGTCTTTCCTGTCTTGCACTTCAGGAGAAGGCCAAAGCCTTTGTAGAGCTTTGCCGGGCGGTGGATGAGATATCCATTTTTGTCGTAGGAAAGGTGATGCTCTTTACCCCGATCGGCGTATTCTGCTGCATAGCTACAGTGATGCACACCAACGGGAGAGAGACCGTGATACAGCTTGCACAGGTGATGATCGCCCTTTATGTCACATATTTCCTTTATGCGGTGATAATATACGGCGGTATAGTCAAGGTTTTCGGAAAATACAGTCCGCTGTCATTCTTTAAGAACGTGGCTCCGGCATCCATCAATGCCTTCAGCACCTGTTCATCAAATGCCACACTTCCCCTTTCGATGAAATGTGCAACGGAAAATCTGGAGGTGCCTGAGGAGATCGCGTCCCTTGTGCTTCCGCTGGGCGCAACCATAAATATGGACGCCGTTTCGATTGTGATGTCCTTTATGATAACCTTCTTTGCTTCGGCACTTGGAATAGAGCTGTCGGTGGGAACTATGGTAACGATACTTGCCTGCAATGTATTTTTAAGCATAGGAACCCCGGGTGTTCCG
>CADCQV010000016.1 GCA_902803625.1 uncultured Lachnospiraceae bacterium | reverse complement strand
TTATGTACCCGGAAAGGGCATAAACGCCGAATTAAACTATGTTTTGAGTAACAGTCTGGGCTTTGGAGGACATAACGCCTGTCTTATCTTTAAGAAAGTGTGAATAAAGTGAGTGAAGAAGCAAGAACCCCGAAAACCTTAACAGCTGTGGAGATCGCGGAAATACTGCCCCACAGGTACCCATTTGCCCTGGTGGACAGAATAGATGACTATGAACCCGGGGTCTGGGCCAGGGGACGAAAATGCGTCACAATGAATGAGGGCTTTTTTCAGGGGCATTTTCCGGGACATCCTGTTATGCCCGGAGTACTTATCATAGAAGCACTTGCCCAGACAGGCGCGGTAGCGCTGCTTTCACTTCCCGAAAACAGGGGAAAGCTGGCGCTTTTCGGCGGGATAAAGAGTGCCAGATTCAAGAAACAGGTGGAACCCGGGGATGTTTTGGAGCTTTACTGTGAGCTTACAGAAATGAAGGGACCTGTGGGCAGCGGAAAAGCCGAGGCAAGGGTGAACGGTGCCCTGGCGGTCCGTGCGGAGCTTACTTTTGCTTTAACCGGAGCGGAGGGGAAATAAGCGTGCTCAGCCAGTCATTGAATGATCTGTACAGCGCCCTCCGGGTGTATTTCTATATGCAGATCTATGCAAAATTTGAGACTAAGGAAGCGACTCTGACAGCGGTTGAGTCTTTTTCCATGGAGTGCATAAAGTATCTTGGGGAGCCAACCGTATCCGAGTTTGCGCATTTAATGGGGATTTCCAGCCCTAATGCGGCTTACAAGGTAAACAGCCTTGTGAAAAAAGGATATATAGAAAAAAAGCAGTCGGAAAACGACAAGAGGGAATTCCATCTCTGTCCGACGGAAAAATATATGAGGTATTACCGGATAAGTCAGGATTATATAAATACCGTGGTTGAAAGATGTAAAAAAAGATTTTCCGAAAAAGAAATGGAAGATCTGGATTCAATGATGCAGATAATCAGAACCGAGCTGATGCCGGAAATAAATGTAACATAAAAAGCAGGTAAACCCTGCCGGAATCATATTGATACGAAGGAAAAGGAAAACCGCCGAAAAACCCGGCAATAATGCTCAGGCAGTGCGGTCTTCACTCTTCCTGCTGAATTCCTTCTGAAAACGTTCAAACTCTGCTTTTTCTTCCTTTGAAGCAGGCCTGAAATTCTCACTTCCGCAGTCGGGACACCTTTCCACCAGTCCGACGCGGTCAAACATAAACAGACATTTCTTGCAAGTGTAGACCATTTTTCAAACTCTCCTGAAAACTCTTCGTTCTTCTGATTATACCACAGAGAAAGCCAATGATGAATAGAAAAATTTAAAATACCACCTGGTTTCTTCCCTGTGTTTTTCCGAGGTACAGCTTCTCATCAGCGGAATTTACCACGTCATCTATGGAATTGTGGAAATCATATTCCTCAAGCCCGAATGTCATGGTGAGCTTCATAACAATATCATTATATTTGAAGGTGGTCTGGGAGATCTTTGTCTTCAGGTCGTTCAGCCGCATGGCGGCATCATCTCCGTTCATACTGGTGTAGACAAAGAGGAATTCCTCTCCTCCCCATCTTGCAACGAAGCCGTCATCTCCCATATCCTCCTTAAGTATTTCCGCCATCTGCACGAGAACCGCGTCGCCCGCCTCATGTCCGTAGGTATCATTTACCTTCTTAAAGAAATCTATATCACCAATGGCAATATTCAAATAGAAATCCACATCCCTTGATCTTTTCAGGATCTTTTCTATCCGCTCCATGGCATCCCGCCTGTTCGGAAGCTTTGTAAGGGTGTCGGTTTTTGCGAGCTTCTCTATCTTCTTATTATATTTAACCAGCTTTTCTTCCATTTCCATTGAGTCCTTGGAAAAGAGGAATGCTATGATAAAGAACACAAGGAAAGTGGAAAAGGTGTTTAATATATTAAGAAAATACATCGTGTTCTGTTCCACCGTGTACAAGGGAGGGTGGAGATGTATATAGAAATAGAGTGCCAGCCTGAAGAGACAGAGGAAACCGGAAAAAACAGCCTTATAGAGAAAATTCCGGTAAGAGGTAAGGATAGAAAAGAGCATCAGGGAAAAGATCATATGCTGGTATGAGCAGTCCCAGCCCATTATCCCCACAAAGGCGGCAACCCAGCCCAGAGTGAGAAGCTCGATGAAATGCTGCGTCAGAATGGTGTAGCCCTGATATGTCATGGTAAAGGCAACGATATATCCAACCAGACAAAACAGGCTTACCACAGCAGCAGTGGTATATCCGGTCGCAAACAGAACAACAGACTGTATGGTGAAGAACAGGTACAGAAATAAAGAAAGACAACGCATTATGACAGATGCCTTTTTCGTTTCGTTTTCATCTGCCACATCCATTAGTATGAAGTTTTTCAGTTTTTGTGCCAGTCCCATAAAGAAACAGTCCAATCCCCCAAAAACCCCTGCCTAAGAGTATAATACAAAAAAGACAAAAAATATATACAATTTTTACCATACTTAGGTTATTATGTATAGGAAAAAACAAAAACCGGAGGATAAAGCTGCCGTGGTGCTTCAAAACGGGGCAAAGCATAAACTTAAAATAATTGCCTGTGATCTGGACGGAACTCTTTTATTAAACGGGAGTCAGGAGCTTACCGACGCGGCACCGGGGCTGATACACCGTCTGACCGAGAGAGGAATAATCTTTTTTGCGGCCAGCGGCAGGCAGTACGCAAATCTGCAGAGGCTGTTTTCGCCGGTCAGGCAGGAGATCGGATATATATGTGAAAACGGCTGCTTAACCTTTATAGACGGGGAAATGATAAGCCGTGAAGAGATGGAGGATTCTCTTGCAATTGAGATAATAGACGCGATCGAAGCGGTTCCCGGTGCAGAGGTTCTTGTATCCGGGGTGAATACGAGTATAATACCTGACAGAGACCTGAGTTATTATGAGCTTTTGAGATTTACCGTGAAAAATAACGTTACACGGGTCAGGGATGTCAGGGAAAAAAGAGAGCCGTTCTTTAAGATATCCGCTTATGTAAAGACCGGACTTACGGAAGAGCAGATAAGAAACTGGAAAAGCGAATTTGAAGGCAAATGTACGGTAGTCACAGGCGGCAGCGAATGGCTGGATTTTATGCCGCCCGGCGTTCATAAGGGTCTTGCCCTTGAAAAGGTTCTTGCCCGTCTCGGGATCCCTGCCGAAAACCTGCTTTGCTTCGGAGATAACGAAAACGACAGGGAAATGCTGGAAATGGCGGGCTGTCCGATCACCATGGACACGGCAGTGGAAAGTGTTAAGGAACTCGGGAAATATCACACGGATACTGTGGAGCATGCTCTTGAAAAAATACTTGACGGAGAATTGACATGGTAAAGAGAGTTGTGGTTTTTATAATGATAACTGCGCTGCTGTTTTCCCTCGCCTCCTGCGGAAAGACGGGAAAGGACAGTATCGCTGAGAATGATAATCTTACCCGGATTCTCGGAACCGGAGCGGCAGGCATGGGCGGAAGCCGGGGAGACGAGGCTGTTGCGGAGCTTCCCGATGTCAATACCGCCAATATGCGTTCCACCCCCGGGGAGGGCGTTGATTATTTTAAGCTGGTGGATGGGACGACTACGACGCTGGATGCCGGTGAATACACGGTGGGGATGGCAGACAAGATGTGTTCGGTAACCGTGATGGATGCAGACGGGAATGTTGTCGATTCCGTTACGATAGCAGCTCAGGGGGACGGGGGAAAATCCCCTATGAAGGGAGCGGCTGAGATAACGGTACCGGAGGGAGGTACAGCGGTTTCCGTTGGAGGAACCTGCATCGCGCAGAAGCATGGCGCAAAGGAATAGTTTAAGGAGGAGTAACGAATGTCCGGAATAAAGAACCTGCGGACACTGACAATGGCATCGTTTCTGGTTGCCATTGGGATAATAGCCGGTTTCTTAAAGGTTCCGATAAGCAATGTGCTCGAGATACGTTTTTCCACCGTGCCGCTTGCGGCAGCGGGTCTTTTGTTCGGACCGGCCATAGCAGCGGTGACCGGGGCACTGACGGATATTGGCGGATACATAGTTAAGCCTACAGGCCCGTTTTTCCCGGGATTTACCATTTCAGGGATCTTAAGTGGTGTTATCTTCGGACTGTTTCTTCATAAAAGGTCAGGAGCGGCGTACAGTCTGAAAAGAATAAGCGCGGCAGTCGTGGTCAATACGGTTGTCGTGAATCTACTGCTGAATTCGCTCTGGCTCACCTTGCTCTACGGGAGCGGAGGATTTGCAGCGGTACTTTCCGTGAGGCTTCTTAAGGAGCTTGTTATGATACCGGTAAACATTATCATCATCGCCGCCATCGCGGGACCCGTAAACAGTCTTGCGCGGAAGGGCGCATTGTCTCAGTAATTTACAGAAGGAAATAATATCATCATGCAGGAAATGACATATGAACAGGCTGTGCAGTATCTGGACAGGGTGCCGAAGTTTTCGCCCCGTTCCATAGCGAACGGCCAGGAACCGTACAATCTGTCTGCCATATCAGAGCTTTTGATCCGTCTCGGAAATCCGCAGGATCAGCTGAGATTCGTACATATCGCAGGCACCAACGGAAAGGGCTCTACTGCCGCCTTCCTCAGCCGTATACTTGCGGAAAGCGGCTACAAGGTCGGGGTGTACTCCTCTCCGCATCTTAATGACTATACAGAGAGAATGCAGATACTTTCTCCCGGGAAGGAGCCGGAACCGATTTCCGGGGTTGACTTCGGTTTTCTCACGGGTCTTGTTAAGGACCGTGCCGAGGATATGAAGCGGGACAGGATACAGTACCCTTCGGAATTTGAAATAATCACTGCAATGGCCTTTCTTTATTTTCTGGAGCAGGAGGTGAATGTGGTGATCCTGGAAACGGGGCTCGGCGGAAGGCTGGATGCCACAAATGTGATAAAAACCCCGGATCTGGCGATCCTTACCACCATAAGCTACGATCATACCGAGATCCTCGGGGAGACCCTGGAGCAGATAGCATATGAAAAGGCCGGGATCATAAAGGAAAACGGGGACATCATCATGTATCCCCAGACTCCGGAGGTGGAAGCGGTTTTTGAGAATGTCTGCAACGAAAGAAAGGCATGGCTTCACCGGACCATACTCCCGTCGAAGATAAATGAGATAAGCTTAAGGGGACAGGTCTTTGACCTTCCGGGACAGAAGGATCTGGAGATCGCACTTCCGGGTATCTATCAGGTGGGGAACGCCTCCCTTGCCATAGGTGCGGCAAAGATACTGTATACCAGGGGCTATGAAAATATAAACGATGATTCCATGCGGCGGGGTCTAAAGAAAACCAGTATTCCGGGGAGATTTGAGCTTCTGCAGAGCGATCCGACGGTCATAGTTGACGGGAGCCACAATGAGGAGGGCGCAATGGTACTCGCCCGGAGCATCGAATCCCAGTTCGGGGAAGAGCAGAAGGTCATATTCATTATGGGAGTACTCGGAGATAAGGAGTATGACCGTATGACGGCGGAGGTCGCCCATCTCGCGAAGAAGTTTTTCACGGTGACGCCTGCTTCCGGCCGGGCGCTTCCGGCCGCACAGCTTGCACAGTTCATACATTCCGCGACAGGGCTTACTGCGACGCCCTGCAATTCCGTGCAGACTGCCGTAAGGATGGCACTGTCCCAGGCGGAAGAGGATGACGTGATCTGTATTTTCGGTTCCTTCTATTATGTGGGGGAGGTAAGGAAGCTTTTCAATGCAGATGACGGAAAGGGAAGGAAAACCGAAGCCGGCGGGCGTGAGGGAAAGCATACGGTAAACGAAAACGGGATTTCCGGCGAGAAGAAAGAAGAGAAAAAGAAAAAGGGTGGTTTCTTCTCTTTCTTCAGAAGATAAATGTGGTATACTATGAGGAAATCAAAGTCTTATAAGACAGAGGAGGTACTATGGGATTAATCAGAGCAATAGGAAATGCTGCCGGCAGTGTTCTTGCCGACCAGTGGAAGGAGTATTTTTACTGTGACTCCATTGACGAGACCATTCTGGTGGTAAAGGGACAGAAAAGAACCAGTGAAAAGAGACAGTCTTCAAACACAAAGGGTGAAGAAAATATCATTACCAACGGATCGGTGATCGCGATAAACGAGGGTCAGTGTATGATCATCGTTGACCAGGGAAAGGTTGCCGAGGTCTGCGCGGAGCCCGGTGAATTTACATATGATGCTTCAACAGAGCCTTCGATCTTCAGCGGCGGTCTGGGAAAGGGAATCATAGATTCCTTTAAGAATGTCGGCAAGCGTTTTACCTTCGGCGGTGACGCTCCCAAGGATCAGAGGATATATTTCGTAAATATCAAGGAAATCATCGGAAATAAGTATGGTACCGCTAATCCCGTACCTTTCCGTGTTGTTGATAATAATATAGGTCTGGACATTGATATTTCGGTCAAGTGCTTCGGAGAATACTCCTATAAGGTAGTTGATCCCGTCCTCTTCTATACAAATGTCTGTGGAAATGTTACGGATGTTTATGAGAGAGAGGAGATCGACTCCCAGCTGAAGTCAGAGCTTCTGACGGCGCTGCAGCCTGCTTTCGCACAGATCTCCGCAAAGGGAGTTCGTTACAGTGAGGTTCCCGGACATACGAATGAAATCGCGGATGCGTTAAATGAGATCCTTTCGAAGAAGTGGTCAGAGCACAGAGGCATCGCCATCGCTTCCTTCGGTGTTTCTTCCATAAAGGCGGACGAAGAAGACGAGAGGATGATAAAAGAGGCTCAGAGAAATGCCATCAACAGGAATCCCGGCATGGCAGCCGCAACCCTTGTGGGTGCTCAGGCTCAGGCTATGCAGGATGCTGCAAGGAACGAGGGCGCCGGTGGCGCAATGTTCGGCTTTGCGGGTATGAATATGGCAGCAAATGCAGGCGGTATGAACGCCGGACAGCTTTTCCAGATGGCAGGCGCACAGGCAGCACCTCAGGGCGCAGCCCCTGCACCGGCAGCGGGTGGAGCAGCTCCTGCTGCGGCGGCAGCACCCGGCGGCTGGGTATGCCCTCAGTGCAATACCCAGAATACCGGTAAGTTCTGCACGAACTGCGGAACCCCGGCTCCTGCACCGGCAGCGTCCGCCCAGTGGTTCTGCCCTGACTGCGGAACAAAGAACGAAGGAAAGTTCTGCACGAACTGCGGTCATCCGAAGCCCTGATCCGGAGATACGGTTCGAAACAGCAGCTGAATATGTATAAGAAAAGGCTGTCCCTTTGCGGGCAGCCTTATTACGGAGGAAAAAGAAATGACCAGAGAAGCAGCGGAAAGGAAGCTTGCAGAGTACGGGCAGGAGCATGTTCTTAAGTATTTTGACGAGCTTGATAAGGAAGAGGGAGAGCGCCTTTTAAACCAGATAGAGGAAACGGATCTCACCGTGCTTAAACATATCGGAGAAGCGGAAGAGGGATTGAAAAGAGGTGTTTTTTCTCCTATCAGGGTCATGCAGAGGGCAGAGATCCTATCCCGTGAGAAGGAATTCCATGATGAGGGAGTAAGGGTCATCCGTGAAGGAAAGACCGCAGCACTGCTTCTTGCGGGAGGAATGGGAACAAGGCTCGGTTCTGACAATCCAAAGGGAATGTATGATATCGGGATAAACAGGCCTGTGTATATTTTCCAGCGGATCATAGAGAATCTCCTTGATGTGGTGCATGAGACCGATACCTGGATCCGCCTGTTCATTATGACCAGTGAGGCAAACCACGAGGCAACCGTAAAATTCCTCAGGGAAAAGAAGTTTTTTGGATATAAGGAGGACCGGGTCACATTCTTTAAGCAGAGCATGGCACCGGCCTGTGATTTTAACGGAAAGCTCTATATGGAGGATAAGGGCAGGCTTTTTACCTCACCGAACGGTAACGGGGGCTGGTATTCATCAATGGTGCGTGCCGGTCTCGACAAGGTACTTTCCGATGAAGGCATTGAATGGATAGACCTCTTTGCTGTGGATAATATACTGCAGCGTATCCTGGATCCCTGCTTTGTGGGAGCGACAGTTCTGGATCATGCATCAGTGGGCGCAAAGGTGGTAAAAAAGGCTGCACCCGATGAAAAGATCGGAGTAATGTGTCTGGAGGACGGAAGACCCTCTATAGTGGAGTATTATGATCTTTCACAGGAAATGATGGATGAAAAGGACGAGAATGGGGATCCTGCATATAATTTTGGTGTGATCCTGAATTATCTGTTTTCCGTGGGTGAGCTTGACAAGGTGAGTGAAGACCGTATGCCCCTTCACGTGGTCGAAAAGAAGATCAAGTATATGGCAGACGACGGAAGCATGGTCAAGCCGGAAAAACCCAACGGCTATAAGTTTGAGCAGCTGGTACTGGATATGATACACCAGCTTGACAGCTGTCTCCCCTATGAGGTCATA
>CADCQV010000015.1 GCA_902803625.1 uncultured Lachnospiraceae bacterium | reverse complement strand
TACCGTTGTCCTTTTCGGAGTAAACCCTGAGATCAGTACCCTTCGCCGCAAATTTCTCCTTATATGACCCGGCGATCCCTACGGTTCCGTCGCTGCTAAGGCCGTCGATAATGATGTACTCGGAAGGCATCACTGTCTGACAGAGCACCGAGTCCATGGTCCGCTGTATTGTATTTTCTGAATTAAAACAGACTGTGATTATACTTGTGGTTAACATAAAATTACCGTTTTCGAGTACCACTTGTCATCCTAAGCTTCCTTTTGTCATCCTGAGCGTCCTTTTGTCATCCTGAGCGAAGCGAAGGATCTTCCCATCCGGTGGTAAGATTCTTCGGGCTACGCCCTCAGAATGACATAAAGGCTACGCCCTCAGAATGACATAAAGGCTTCGCCCTCAGAATGACAGGCTTACTGTCATCCTGAGCACTCACTTGTCATCCTGAGCTTCCTTTTGTCATCCTGAGCGGCGCTACGTGCCAGTGGCACGTGTTTAGCGCGGACCGAGTCGGGAGACGAGACGCGAAGGATCTTCCCACTGCTTGCTCAAATCCTCCCAGTCCGGATTAACACTCTCTACCAGTTCATTTTTCTTATTTCTATTCCAACCTTTAATCTGTTTTTCTCTTTGTATTGCAGCAGTTACATCCGTAGTGTTCTCAACATAAACAAGTTTATTTATATTATACTTTGAAGTAAAACCATCGATCAGCTTGTTTCTGTGTTCATATAGTCTTCTTTCTATGTTGTTTGTAACACCGACATACATTACTTTATTATTCCAGTTTGTAAGTATATATACATAATACTCATTCATTGATACATCCTAAGTATAAAGATTCTTCGGGCTTCGCCCTCAGAATGACAATGAAGGCTGCGCCCTCAGAATGACACAACTTTTCACTTAAAACCCTTCCGTGGAGTCCTCGGCGTTAAAGAGGACAAGGAAGGTCTGGAACAGGATCTTGATGTCCAGCATTATGCTGAACCTCTCGATGTAGAGGAGATCCAGCACCAGCTTATCGCGTGACGAAGTATTGTAGCGCCCCATAACCTGTGCAAGGCCAGTAAGTCCGGCCTTCATCCTGAGGCGGTAGCGGAATTCCGGCAGCTCGCTTTCGTACTCATTGACATTTTCAAGCATTTCCGGCCTCGGACCCACGAGCGACATATCGCCCTTAATGATATTAATAAGCTGCGGCAGCTCGTCTATCCTGTATTTTCTCAAGAATTTCCCTGCACCTGTGATCCTGTCATCATCCTTCAGCACTGAGACATTTTCCACGTTTTCCTTCATGGTCCTGAACTTGACTATCTCAAAGACCCTGCCTCTTATAGTGGCTCTCTTCTGCCTGAAAAAAACAGGTCCTCCGTCCTCTGCCTTGATCATAATTGCAGCGATCAAAAAAAGCGGAGAGGTGATAATGAGGAACAATGCAGAAAGAACAATATCCGAAAGCCTCTTCACTATCCGCTGCTCAAAGGTCATTTTACCCGCATAATGGAAAAGGAAGGGCATATCTCCCATCATCTGCTCCTCTGCGGTCATCTCCACAATGTCGGAGATGTCGGGATTTAAGGACACTGAGATCATATGCTTGTAGCAGTAGTTCACAAGCTCAGACCTCTCACCCTGCGGAACGTCATAAAAAAACACCATTCCGGCTTCCTTGATCTTCCCATGTATGTCCGGAAAGTCGTATCTCACGGCTTCTGCGGATAAAAAACGGTGTCTGAAGCTTTCCACCATGCTCTTTACCCTGTCTCCGTCTTCATCCCGGCTGACAATGATAAGCGCCCTGACCGGCGGTTCCACACGGTTTACAAATCCGGAAGCAAGGGTAGTCATCAGGAAAACGAAAATCGCGCTTAAAAAAACAGCGATCAGAAAAAATCCAAAGGACCAGAGCCGGAACCGGAATCCGTTGGCCTCATTAAAATTCATTATCAGGAAAACCGCATAGGTGAAGAGTTCAGAAAAAAACAGGGAAAGCTCCATTCCCTGTATAACGGTTTTTCTGTGCCTCCGTCCCACGTCCAGACCACCGTATATCCCGGTAAAGAAGAGGAGTGCCATAAAAAACATCACAGTCATGATAACAGATGTTCTTGAAAGTACTCTGACCTGCCTGTTCTCTATTCCCATCAAGCCGAAGAATATAAGAAAGCAGCCCAGATACAGAAGGCTTTTTATCAAAAACAGTATGCTGCTGCTGAAACGCTTAAAGAAATTCATTATTCCTCTTCTAGATACACCTCATCCAAATACTGACCGAAGCGTTCGGCTTTCCCGTACAAGGCGGCTCTTGCCGTGCAGGCTTTTTCCAGATCTTCACGGTCTCTCTTTGAAAACTCCCGCATTGCTGCGATAACACCTGCTATATCTCCAACCTCCGTTACAATCCCGCATTCCGGGCTCAAAGACTCAGGGCTGCCGCCGGCTCCGTAGGTGATCACCGGAGTACCGCAGGCAAGGGCTTCCAGATTTGTTGTCGGAAAAGTATCCTCATACGTCAGGTTAACATAAAAATCAGATGTGGAATACCATTCTGCCATTTCCTCAATAGAATCGGTCTTTATTACCGGAATTATGTTTACATAACGTGATACTACCTTGACCTGCGAAGGATTGAGACCGATCATGGCTATCCTGAAATCACTTCCCTCTTCCTTTTCCAATGCTGATGCAAGCTTCAGGAAGTCGTCAAAGCCCTTACGCTCTCTCCAGGGATTTGCAACGCCCAGGACAAGCGGCTTATCACCGATACCGTATTTCTCCCTGATAAGAGAGCTTCTTTTCTTAAAACAATCAAGATCTATCCCGGTCGGCACGCATTTTACCGGGTATTCGCCTAAAAAAGATTCACTGACCTTCCCCTTAAGCCATTCCGACGGAGTGACAATGGTAAGATCCTTTATCCCGGTAAAACACTGCTTCTTAAGCCTGAAGTTTTCCCTTGAATTATCCAGAAAAAAAGACGCCGGATACTGCCTCTTTTCCGGACAGTGAAAGCAGCCATCCTTCCATCTCTCACATCCTGTGTACTCAAAATGCACACAGTGCCCGGTGAAGCTCCAGCAGTCATGTAGTGTCCATATTATCCTGTGTCCCTTTTTCCCTGCATATTCATTTTTGAGCCACGAAAACAGGAGTCTATAGTTTACATAATATCCGTGAACATTGTGGAGATGAATGATGTCCGGAGCGTACTCTTCGATCCTCTTTATGAAAGCCCTTGTAGCTGCCGTTGAATAAAGACCATGCCTGTCGCTTATGCGGCTCATTACCCCGTGGAAAAGAACCGACGGGTCACTTCCGATCCGGTATGTTTCCTCTCCCCCGGGAGGATCCCAGCGCCCGTAGGCTATCAGCGTTTCTGCGCCTCTTTCCTTAAGCGCCTTTGAAAGCCCCGTAACCAGCCGGCCTACGCTGCCCTTTCCGGCAACTGTATTGACAAGAAGCACTCTTTCACTCATGAGCCTTCCTTTAATATGATGTCGATAACCCTCTTCTGACCCGTCCGGAATTCATGTGAAAGTTCGATATTTCTCATTTCCTTCCTGACATTGGGAGTCTCGATAAGCCACCTCATAGTCCGTATAACGGTTTCGTCATCGGTCCTTGTCCCCACACCCAGATTGATAAAGCCGTTCTGGATACCTGCAAAAACGTGTTCCGCCTCTCTCTCGTTCTGTGCAAGAACTATGGCCGGAACCCCCATGCTTGCAAGCTCATATATAGTCCGTCCCTGGCTCGTGACCGCGAGATCTGCCTTTTTCATAAAGAGTGAGACCCGCTTCACATCATTATGTACAAAAATATTGCTTTCAGGGATATCCTGTATCAGATCCTTTTTCTCATATGCAAAGCCCGTGATAAAGTGGAACTCCGTTTCGGGAGTGATCTCATGGAGGTGCTGACAGATCTTGAAAAGCCTTCCTGTCAGATCCGAAGGATCCGCTCCCCCGAACATTATCATCACATTCCGGCACTCGGCTGAAAAATCCTTCGGGTTTTCCTCCAGAAATTCATCCCTTATAAAGAAGTAGTCCGAGCCCTCGAATACATTTCCGGGCTTATCTGGATGATTTTCGTAGAGAGCATTTATCACCGCATCCGCTCCCCTTGCTCCCGGTCCCACATCTTCAAAATTAACTATCCTCTTTGCGTAGCGCCGCTCCAGCTTTACGGTATCCTCATCCGTATCCAGGATATCATTGACCACTATATCCGGCTTCCAGCTGTCGAGCACCTTTTCATAATCACTGTTATTTTTTATTACCTCAAAGGGGAAAAATGCGCTCCTAAGCTTCTCTATCCCCATTTCGCTCTTTTCATCCGTAACAAAAAGAACTTCATGTCCTATAAGCTTATATGCAAGGGAAAGGCACCTGTAGATATGACCCATTCCCAGCTTTCTCTGACCCACAGCTCTGAATAGCACGCGTTTTCTTTTGAGTATTGCTTCCGCCTCTATCCAGTCCGCATAGGAATCTATGTCCACAGCTTCCTCCGGAGAGGTTTCATATACGGACACGTTTTCTCCGATACGTCCCTTTTCGTTTACACATTCCCTTTTTGAGATAAGGAATGCGCCGGTTTCCAGATAATTCGGCGGCAGAAACTGGGAATTCAGCCGTTCCTTATAATTCTTTACTATCTTCCCGTCCTTCTCAGTCCAGGACAGATGGGGTTTATTCACAACGCTTAAAACCGTGTCATAGCCTCCCTTTTCAAAATAAGCTATGGCTGCCTTAAGCGTTTCCCTGCTTAAAGTAGGGGAGGTGGCCTGCATAGTGATCACCGTATCATAGTGAGTCCCGTGCCTCTCCTCCATCTTCATTAAAGCATCAAATATCACCGGATCCAGGGTAACACTGTCACCTGAAAGCTCCTCTCCCCTTAAAACTATCTCCGCACCGTGGTCTGCAGCTATTCCCGACAGCTCCTCATCATCCGTGGACACGACAACGTCCGCCTCAAATGCCTCCTTCAGGGAAAGAGCATTTTCCACAGAGTACATTATAAGAGGACGTCCGTTCATCAGACGCACGTTCTTTCTCGGTATTCTTTTCGAGCCTCCACGGGCCGGGATTATTACGAGAATTTTCATTTTATTTTCACTTGTCAGTTTTTCCACCCTGAGCGCACATTTGTCATCCTGAGCGCACATTTGTCATCCTGAGCGCACATTTGTCATCCTGAGCGTCAGCGAAGGATCTTTCTATTCAGCATATTAACAACGATGATTATATCATCCTTTCGTAATATTGCCAAAACCGCCATTACAGCGAGGATCAGCGGATACCTGAACAGGGGATATGGGTACAGGAAGGCGGTCAGTATCCCCGCAGTGCAGGTTCCGATAAGCATAAGGAAATACAGGGCATCGTGATAGAGCTTCATTTTCAGGACAAAGCGCACCGCTATGTAATGGAGGACCATAAGTATAAAGTAGCCCGCAAGGGTTGTATAGGCTGCGGCGATATAGCCGTACCTCGGGATAAAGAAGGCGTTTAAGCCGATATTCACCGCCGCTGCGATACAGGAATTCAGAGCTATCAAAAAGGTTTTTTTATGAAAAAGCTCGGCATTCACGTAATTCGTGTAAAAATACTGGCAGAGGGTGCCGAGGGCTACCGGGGGTACTACCCACATACTCTCCCAATAGCTCTTTGCAAAGAGGAGCTTCACCGCCAGCGGAGCCGCCGCTATGAATACAAGTGTCAGTACACATCCGTAAAACATAAGGATCTTATTCTTTTCCCTGATGACCTCCGTATCCCCTTCGTACAGACGCTCATTAAAATAGGGAAGCCAGGCCTGTCCCACCGCGTTTGTTATGAACATAAGAAGCGTGCCTATGGTATAGCCCGAGGTATAGAGCCCCACCTCGGAAAAGCCGTAATAACTCGAGATCATAGAGACATCGATCCTTGAAAGCAGTATCAGCGCCAGGCCATGGGGGATCATAGGAAGTCCTATCTTTAAGGCATAGAGCCAGTACTCCTTATTTATGAACACTCTGCCTTTCCGAGCTAAGTTTACATAACACCAAACTGCTGCAGCTCCGCTCGGTATCACTGTTCCGAGTATCTTCAGAAAACCCTTTTCCCCGGGTGCGAACAGGAGAAGTGATACTGTCAGAATTACGGTAGCGGCTGTTATTATGATGGAGATCGCGATATTCTCCCTGTACTTATACTCAAAGCGGTACTTATACTGCATATAGTCGATGGAGGGAAAGAGCATAAGATAGAAAAAGAGGATAAAAATTACTATCCTCGGGAATTTCAGCAGCATCCCGTCCGCCGGGAAAAAGATCATCACGAGTATAAGGATAATAAGGGAAAAGGCACTTGAGAGAAACTGTATCGCAGACATATATCCGTCGAATTTATCCTTAAAATCCAGCTTTGCCCGGCCTACGCTGTAGATCAGGCAGAGACCGCAGATAACGGAAAAAATACTGACGTAATTATTGAAATTATTCGCGTAGCCGGTTTCCGCAGTGGTAAGGAGACGCGTATAAATGGGGGCGGTGATGATGCCCACCGCCCTTATCAGCACATTGGAAATAACGTACCAGAATCCGGAGCGGAGCGCTGCCTCCCCGGATCCGGGCTTATTTTTTTTGCTGTCTGAATTTTCGTTCATGTTTTGTATATGCAGTTATTCCAGGCTGTCCTTCCAGCAGGAGAAAGATCCTTCGCTGCCGCTCAGGATGACAAATCGGCGCAGCCTCCCTGCCTTGTCATTCTGAGGGCGCAGCCTCTCTGCCTTGTCATTCTGAGGGCGCAGCCCGAAGAATCTTAAAGATCCTTCGCTTACGCTCAGGATGACAAATTGGCGCAGCCCGAAGAATCTTATATCAGCATATCCCTCTTCAGTACCGTGTCCCGGGCGATCTGAGCTGCCGCTTTTTTGCCGATAACAGTATCGATCTCGGAAGGTGATATCCCGAGCCCCGGCCTTTTCCAGGTCAGCATCTCCTCCGTAATGACAGTCCCTTCCTGTATGTCTGTCGCCGCGACAAGGGAACGCCTTGCATTCTGCCTCGCGGCGCTCTCGGTGCTCAGGCTCACAAGCTCACCCTTTCCGCGGATCTTTATTATATTGTTTATCCCGGAAATGATCTTCATAGCATCAAAGGGATCCATAGCGTGATAGTGGTCATTTCCCTTAAGCTTCTTATCAAGGGTAAAGTGCTTCTCCACGAGAACCGCGCCGAGATTGAAGGCTGTCTTTATAACGTCAAAGTTCTCCGTGGGCTTGGTATGGTCGGAGTACCCGATATAGCAGTCCGGGAAGCTTTGCTTTAAGGACGCGATCTTCAGGAGATTCGCGTGATCCAGCGGGGTGGGATACTCAAGAACACAATGAAGCAGGGTTATCTTCTCATCATTGTATTTACGGATGGTCTCAACGGCGCGCCTTATCTCGTCCTCATTGGACGCTCCGGCGGAGAGGAGTATGGGCTTCCCCTTCTTTGCCTGATATTCGATAAAGGGTATATTCGATAGATCTGATGAAGAGATCTTGTAAACATTCATCATATCATAGAGGTAGTCCGCGGACTCCGTATCAAAGGCCGTGGACAGAAACTCTATGCCGCACTTTTCCGCATGCTCGAACAGTGCCCTGTATTCCTTTTCCCCGAAGGCATCGAATTTCTGAAAGAGCTCGTACTGGCTTCCGGTCGGCTCCTCGGTCCTGTCCCAGTATGCCGGTGAATCCTTACTTGCAAGGGTTCCGGCCTTGTAGCTCTGGAATTTCACAGCGTGTATACCGGCCTGGGCTGCCTTGTCTATCATAAGGCAGGCAGCTTCAAGAGGCGTAATATCCATCTTCGTCGCTATATCGTAGTAATTCACGCCGATTTCGGCTATCAGGGTGAATCTGTCTTCTGCAAGTCTTTCCTTTATCACGCTTTTTCCCATTTTTTTCTCCTATCAGCTTTCTAAAAGATTCTTCGGGCTCCGCCCTCAGAATGACATACTACTCCTCTCAGCTTTCCAAAAGATTCTTCGGCCTCCGCCCTCCTGTCATCCTGAGCGTCAGCTAAGGATCTTTGAGCTCACTCCCGCACTTCACCGTTAAGCCATCTTTCGTATCCTTTTTCATAAAACTTTAGAAGCTCCGCCAGCATCAGGTCAAATTCCTCCGTTTCTTCGGTCTTTCCGGCAAAGATCTCCTCCGCTCCGTCCATAAGCTCGAAGATCCTTACCTCCGCTCCCGCTTCCTTTACGGCTTCAAGGTATG
The DNA here is from genome assembly GCA_902803625.1 of uncultured Lachnospiraceae bacterium. GTDB lineage: Bacteria > Bacillota > Clostridia > Lachnospirales > Lachnospiraceae > NK4A144. Next base: position 1,057 of record CADCQV010000015.1, on the reverse strand, counting down.
CTGCCGCAGAGTGAAGGCTGTCCACAGGGCCAAAATCCCTGACAGCATCCTCCAGCTCCCCGAAGGAACTGACAACCCTTACACCCTCTATGAGCGAGAAGGGTACTTTTCCGAATACTACCGACTTCTTCCCGAGAAGTGCCGCCTCATATGCCGCGGTCCCGGTTATGGTCACCACTCCCTTCGCCTTCAGTATCCAGGGCTTCGGATCCTTATAGTAATTGACCTGCACAACCCTTACATTGGCGATCTCCCCGGCCTTTTTATAAAACCCGGGATCCCGCTCCCCGAGCATAGCCTGGTGCTCCTTCACGTAGAGCTTCCATCCCGGAGGCAGCGCCTTACTCACCTGTTCTATAAGATTAAGCTCGTCCACATAGTAGGACGCCTTCACAAAAACCGAGGATTCCGGGATAAGGTGCAGGGGCATATATACATAAGTTTCCCCCTCCACCGGATCCTCAAAGAGGTCATTGGGAATAAGGAAACGGCGCTTTCTCATCATTGCATTATAATAATGCCTAAGGTAGGGCCAGGTTCTGGCATAGAGCATATTGCTCCTTTTCTTTACCGTAAGGTTTCCGGCCCTCACGTCCTGATCATAGAAATAATTCCACTTTCCCCTCATCACACGGAGTATCCATAAAAGGCTGTCCCTCTCGTACTGAACGGTCACGGAGCCCGCAAATTCAGGGTTCATTATATCATTTTTTTCGCGGAAATCCTTTATATAGGCCACAGATTCAGGCATTTCCTCATCGGACAGTGTGAGCTTTTCCTCGTAGATCCTGCGGAAATAGGGGTCTATGTCAAAGGCGTTCTGGAAAGAAGGATACTTCCAATAGCCGTATTTCCCGTATTCTATGGTCATATAGGGAATGCGGCGTTTCCAGGCCACCTCACAGAGCACCGTGCGCTGCAGCTCTGCACTATCCAAATCCATTATCACATCCGGCTTAAAGTCATCCAGCACCCGGAAAACCTTTTCATAGTTCAGCTGCAGCCAGTACCAGTTTTCCTCATCACTGGTCACTGCCCAGTAATCCCTGTAGTGGTA
>CADCQV010000014.1 GCA_902803625.1 uncultured Lachnospiraceae bacterium | reverse complement strand
TGGACGAGGATTTCGAGAATATTTTCGATTCGGTAGAAACCCCGGACATGGATTCCAGGCCTGATCTCTCCCTTGAGAGGAGGGAGCAGCAGCGGATCCTTGCTGAGCTCATCGACTCTCTTCCCGAAGTACAGCGTGCCACAATGGTGGCTTTTTATTATGACAATATAAAGATAGACGAAATTGCCGAGGTTATGGACTGCTCCGTCGGAACAGTAAAGAGCAGACTGAGCTATGCGAGACAGACGCTGAAAAAAAAGCTCGAGGCAATTGAAAAGAAAAGCGGAAAGAGCGGTGCGGGGAAGATGGCTCTTACGGGAGCCCTGATCTTCGGCGCCGTACAGATATTATCGGAAGAAACTGTGCTTGCGGCACCTTTGGCTGCCGGAGTATTCGGGAACATCTGCTCGGGACTCGGCATTGCGGCTACAGGAGCTGCAGTGGCAGGTTCAGCCCTCGCAGGAGGAGCCGGAATATCCGCTGCAACAGGTACTGCAGCAGGAACAGCCGCAGCAGCGGCGGCCGGAACAGCCGCAACAGCCGGGACGGCAGCGGCAGCAGGAACAGCGGCAGCAGCCGGAACAGCAGCGGCAGCAGGAACGGCGGCAACAGCCGGAACAGCAGCGGCAGCAGCAGGAACAACGGCAGCAGCCGGAACGGCCAAGGGAATAGCGGTTGCTGTAGCCGTGGCAGTGGCAGGAACCGGAGGCACTGTCGGAACGACTATATACAGAAACACTGTTTCATCCATAGATAAGGTGTCTGCAAATGAGGACGGATCATCCATAGACAGCACCGACATTCTGTCCGAAAACGGGTATTCCGGAGATGGTCAGACCGGTGTTTCAACGGAGAGCGATCCCACATTGGATATTCCCGTTGATGATTATGATGAATCCGCTGAGGCTTCCGGAAACGGTGAGGTTGAATCGGATGTGCCCGATGAAACTGAGGCTAATGAAGAGACTGCACCTTCTTTGGAAGCACCTGCCGAGACAGTCGATGAACAGGTGATTGAGGCTTCGGATACAGCTCCTGAAGCGGAGGCGGATCCCGATGAAGCCGATGAATACGGAATGACCGGGAGATTAAAGAAGCATATAGCTTCCGCAGTTGCGTCACTCTATATGACAGGCTCGGGGAATCTGTATAACGGTGAAATAAATAATGATACTCTTGAGGCCGCATATATAGTTGAGAACAGTCTCTTCAAGACAAGGAACGAGATCGAGGCTGTTTCGGGGAATTGTGTCTTTATTAATAACCCTGATGTGACCTCATCCCTGATGGAGGGTGAATTAATAACCATAGAGGGAAGCTTTGATGTCGGAAGGTCCGATGAAAGCGGCACCGTCAGCTATGAGAACTATGTCTTTGTCCTTCACGGAGTCAGGAAGGATGAGAAGGGGCTGTTCGGTCACTTTGATTCAAGGGATCTTTTCATCGGCAGAAAGGAAGACGGGGACAGAACAGAGAAAAAGACGGAGCAGCCGGAAAAAAAGGAAACGGCAGTATCCGATAATACTGTGAATAACGTTGTCGGGGTGATACCGACCGTAAGCAATGATTTTGCGGCGGAGATCACGGAGCCGGTTACGGAGGAGGTGCTTGAGATCGAAAGCACCCTCAGTCCTGAAGCCGATAAGCAGGCTCCCCAGGGCTCTGTTTCCGAGGCCGCCATCATTGATTTCTTTGCAGTCGGGGAAAATTAAGATCTATACGGTTTGCGCTTATTTCCAGCCGACGGTTCCGGAAGATCCGGGACCGCCGGTTTTTATATTGCAGGGCTGGCGAGATGAAGATGCCGGCAGGGCCGGCGGGATGAAGATGTCAGGAAAGCTGTTCCTCCATCACATCAAGGAGAAGTCTGTTATCCTCATGGGACATAAAGCAGATACGGACGTACCTGTTATCCAGGAAGGGGAAGGTGCAGCAGTTTCTTATCATCATCCTTCTTTTTATGCAGGCATCGAACATAAGGTCTGCATTGCTGTATTCAGGGTCGATCCGGAAGAGAACAAAGTTCGCCGAGGGCGCATAAACCTTTGAGACCCCCTTAAGGGAAGAGAGCCGTTCTGTGACATACTCCCGTTCCTTCTTTATCAGGGAAGAGGTCTCTTCGATATATTCCCTGTCCTTAAACATGATCTTCCCCGCAGTCTCTGCAAGGGTGTTTATGCTCCAGGGGTTCATACGTTTATTTATCTCGCGTATGAGATCCCTGTTTCCGGTTACGGCGTAGCCGAGGCGCAGCCCGGGGGATGCAAAGAACTTGGAAACACCCCGGATGATGAAGAGATTATTATAGTAATCCGTAAGAGGGATGCCCTCTGTATTTTCCCTGTTCTCCACAAATTCTATGTATGTTTCATCCACCATTACAAAGATATCACGTTCCTTGCATATATCCATGATACTTCGCAGGGTGCTGCGGTTTATAACGGTGGAGGTGGGGTTATTCGGATTGCAGATTATGAGCATATCCATATCGTCCCGGAGCTGCTCATCAAGCCTGTTGGTATCCGCTACAAAGTCCTCCCTTTCCTTTAGCTGGAAATAATAGGATTTCCCCTTCATAAGAGAAAGCTCCCGCTCGTACTCGGAATAGGTGGGGCCGATTATAAGCGCCTTTTTCGGCTTTTTAATGTCTATTATCATAGAGATGAGCTCTGTGGAACCGTTTCCGGGGATGATCTTTTCCGGGGAGGTTCTGCAGTATTCCGCTATTGTTTCCCTTAGCTCCTTATAATCCCTGTCGGGATATGATGAGATACAGTCTATATGTTCCGCCAGGGTTTTCCTAAGTAAGGGGGAAATACCCAGGGGATTCACATTTGCGGAGAAGGAGACGATCTCCTCCTTCTTTATCCCGTATATCCTCTCTATCATTTCCAGATCGCTTCCGTGAAAATGGTCCTTATGTTCAAGCATTTTATTTCTCCTGTAACTTCTCTGATCTTCAGACAGTATGTACAGTCAGATTACGCTCACTACCTTTGTTTTGTACCGAAACATCTGGACGGCGCTCCTGCTAAAAAAAAGCGTTTTAGCATCGCGCCGCCACGTTTCGGCACAAAACTGCAGTCGTTCGCTATCAATCTGCCTTGTACATCCTGCCTGAAGATCAGGTATTCTCCCTTTAGATACAATATTTGTGATATAATAATCTGGCAGATGATTATCAAAGTAATTATAATGTAATGTTCAGTTGGTGACGGAATCAGAAGGACTCTGAACAAAAAACAGTATAACACATATTCGATCAGGGGGAGCTTTGGAGAGTCATATCGACCGGATCTTAAACGGGGAGTTTTCTTACGGACATTCGAGTCTGGAATTCCCCGAGCAGAAGCTTGAGCTTACGGTATTTCCCAATGAGGATACCGAGGGCGTTTTTCATGTGCTTTCCGAAGACAAAAAAGAGATAAAGGGAATGGTCGCGACAAGCGACCCCCGGATGGTATGCGACAATGTGACCTTTGACAGGGGGGAGGCGGAGCTCCACTATGTCTTCCATTCGAAGGGGCTGATGACCGGAACCGTGATAAAGGGGGATATTTCTCTTATCACCGAGGAAGGGGAATACCGGCTGCCTTTTTCGGTAAGTGTGGTTATGAAATATCCGGAAAGCTCTCTCGGCATCATAAAGAATCTTTTCCACTTTACCAATCTGGCGAGAAACCGCTTCAATGAAGCTGTAAATATCTTTTATTCCCCCGAAATGATAAATATCTTCCAGACTCCGGACAGAAGATTCAAAAATCTCTACAGGGCGTTTTCCGTATATCCGGGGTTGAAGATAAACGTGGAGGAATTCCTGGTAGCGATCCACAAAAAATCACCGGTGATCTACACTACGGAGCAGGATGAGGTTCAGCTTGTTAATGAGCCGGACCTGAAGGCACTTCAGGAGATAAGGATCAGAAAGAGCGGATGGGGCTTTATAAGGCTCAGTGCCTTCACAGAGGGCGGTTTTATCCGGCTGGAAAAGGATACGATACTTGAGGCCGATTTCAACGGGGATATTGCGTCCCTTCCCTTCAGGATAGACGGGAATTCCCTTCACACGGGAAAGAATATGGGCAGGATCGTTCTGAGATCCTACAATTCAGAAATAAGAATCCCTGTCATAGTGGACGCTTCCTTCAGATGGCAGTCGGATGAAAACGCGAAGAATTTCAGAAGGCATAAGGGCATCCTTGATATAATGCGTCTTTACGTTGATTTCCGGCTGAAAAGGACGTCGCTGTCCGAAGCCTGCGAGCAGGCCCGGGAGATCTGTGCCCTTATGACGGACGAAAACAGCAGGGATATCTTTCCGAGACTTATAATGACCCATATTTATCTTATGGAGGGACGGGATAATGATGCATCCCTTATGCTCTCCCTGATAAGCAACGAATTTATGCTGGGACAGATGCATTCGGAGGCGGAGGGCTACCGTAAGTATCTGGAGGCCCTGCAAAAAAAGGACAGGGCATTTACGAGGGAGATGTCGAGGGAGGTCCGTTCCTTAAGTGACGAAGACCCTGCATCCGCCATACTTCTCTGGCTTCGTATATATCTTGATGAGGAGCTCGGGGATCATGCCGGTATAAGGCTGGAGCTCTTAATTAACCAGTTTGAAAGAGGAGTCAGGAGTCCGCTTCTTTATATAGAGATATTAAGGGCCCTGACCGAGAGCCATGCGGGGATCAGATCCGGCGGAATGGCTGAGATCTATGCCATATACTGGGGAATAAAAAACCATATTTACTACGAGGAGCTTATATCCGCCATTATTTCCGTGAGCTACAGCCTGAAGGCCTATTCAGCGGTTTATCTCAATGTTCTGAAGGCATATTACAATAAATACGGTTCGATAGAGCTGCTGGAAGCGATCTGCACCATCCTAATCCGTGAAAGGGGAAACAGAAAGAGAAATAAAGACGATTTTCGCTGGTTTGAGGCAGGGGTGAAATACGGCTTAAAGATCACAAGGCTTTATGAATCCTATCTGAATACTGTTCCGGATACCTTAGAGGAGCTGATGCCGGAGCCGATACTTATGTACTTCAGCATCGGTGCGGGAGTCGGAGATGACAGAATGGCCTTTTTCTACGCATCACTTATAAAGCATAAGAGTGAGGCTGCAGACATACTGAAAAGCAATGAGCAGAGAATTGCAGCCTTTGCGGTGAAGGAGGCCGAGAATAAAAAGATAAACGAGAACCTGGCCTGCATTTATGAGTATGTTTCCAATCTCAATATGCCGGAGCTTTCAAAGAGGTTTCTCCTGGCTGTGAGCCCCCTTATATTTACCCATGAGATAAGTGTAAAGGATCCTCTGGTACGGGCGGTGGCCACGGTTGAAAACGGTTTTGTCAGAGAAAGGAATGCCACGGTCACAGGAGGAAGGGCATATCTCAGTCTCTACGGCGGGGATTATGATCTTGTAACCGAATACAATGATATGCGCCGCTCGGTTGCCAGAAAAGGCGTATCGGACCGTACCCTTCTAAACCCCGTCAAATTTACGAAGGCCATAAGGCTCACCCTTGAAAGAGAGGTGGGGCAGGCATACTATGTTTGCGGCTCCGGCCGTCACAATATTCAGGTCAACCAGGTAAATGAGAGCAGCATACTCACGCTTTCCTCTTCGGATGAGATCGAGAGGAGCCTTAAGGATGAGTGCTACTTTGCCCTTATAAGGCATTATACCGATCAGGACAGATTCGACGAGCTTGACCATATCCTGGAGGCGCTGGATATCTCAAAGGTTTCCCCGGAGGTCAGGGCCGAGATCGCGAGACTCTATGTAGCGAGGGGAATGCACAGGAAGGTTTACGAGCTTATTAAGGAGTACGGACCGGAGGGAGTGGATCCGGTGATACTCGTGCGGCTTATAAGCCGCATGATCGGAGAGGGGATAAATACTGAGGATCCCACGCTTTTAAGCCTTGCGAGGGAAGCCCTGAAGCTCGGAAAATATGACGAAAACATCCTTAAGTATCTCTGTGCTGAATTCCATGGAAATATCAAGGATCTCCGTGATATCTGGAAGGCCGCCAGATCCTTTAATATCGACACGGTCCGCATAGAGGAGAGGATACTGTCCCAGATGCTCTATGCCGGGTCCTTTACGGCGGACAGGGATGAGATACTCTTAAGCTGTATAGAGAACGGCGGCAGGGAAAAGGTGATAAATGCGGGTCTTGACTATATTTCACATGAATACTTTGTTTACGAAAATATTGTGGACGAGAGGATATTTAAGGCACTGCTGAAAAGATTTAAGGAGGGTGAGGAACCCGATGATATCTCTGCTCTGGCACTCCTTAAATATTACTCACATGATGAGGAATCGGAACTAAAGAAGTCCCTTTCACCTCTGGTTGACAGGCTCATAGAGAGCGGAAGGATCTTTGAATTCTTTAAGGAATACAGGGAATTTGTGCCGGCTATGGGACTCTACCACGACAGAACCTTTGTGGAATACAGGACTGAGCCCGATAAGAAGGTTGTGATCCACTACTGTATTTCCGACGAAGGAAGCCCGAATGCGGAATTTGTAAGCGAAAATATGGAAGAAAACTATTCCGGTATATACAGCAGGGATTTTGTACTGTTTTACGGGGAAAAGCTGCAGTATTACATCACTGAGGAAAATAATGACGACAGCGTCCCCACACAGAGCGAGACACTGGAGAGGGATCTTATGCGAAGCGGAAGAACGGATTCCCGCTATGATATGATAAACGATATGCTTCTTTCGGAATCGGTGAATGACGACCCGAGTCTGGAGGACCTGATGGGGCAGTATATGAAGCTCTCGGAAATTGTGGAGGAGTTCTTTGAAAAATAATCAGCTGGTCATAGGTATCGACCTGTCCGAAAAGTACACACTGATCTCCACCTGCCACAACCCGGAGGAAGGGGTTGTGACCTATTCCACAGATAAGGAAAAGGGAACCTTCAGGATCCCTGTGGCGGCATTTAAGCTTCCCGGAAGCGAAAAATATGTGTTCGGCGCCGAGGCTGTTTCTTCCGCCACAGCCTTTAAGATGAAATATGAGACCGCTCTCCTAAAGAAAGCCATTGAGTCCTCGGAAAAAAACGGTGTAAGCCGGGACGATCCTTATGTGGTGCTCCTTGGGAAATTCCTGTCCTTTCTTTTAAGGCTTCCGGAGGAGACTGCCACCTCCAGGGTGAACGCTCTATGTATCACCGAAAGGAAGGTCCATCCCCTTTCGGGAAAGGTCATTATGGAGGCCGTGAAGTCCGCAGGAATAGGGATACCTTCGATCCGTGTAATAAGCTATGCGGAGAGCTTCTTTTTCTATGCCCTGAGCCAGCCCATAGGTCTGTGGCGTGACGGAGTGCTCTTATATGATTACAGCGATTCATCCTTTGAGTCAAACTGCCTTTCCATTGACCGTTCCACCTCCCCCGCTGTGGTCAGGTGCAGGAAAGGCCGGAGGGAGGAAATGGTTCCCTTCTTCGGCGCGGACAGGAAAAGACTCGATGAAAGATTTTCGGCCATTGCAATGGAGGACCTGAAAAGCGGGGTGAGCGGGACCTACCTCACAGGAGAAGCCTTTAATGAAAGGTGGGAGCAGAAGACCCTGAGGGTTATTTTGGCCCGGTCAAGGGTATTTAAGGGTCAGAACCTTTACTCAAAGGGTGCCTGTTACGCGGCAGCGGATATTATGGATCTGGTCCGTATCAGCAGGAGGTATGTTTACTTCGGAGACGATTCCATTTCCTCAAATGTCAGTATCAGAGCGGTTTCCGAAGGAAAGGAAATACTTATCCCGGTGGCGGATGCGGGTGACAAGTGGTATGAGGCAGGGAGGACCTTAGAGGTCCTGGTGGGACAGGACAGGGAGCTTATCGTGGTTCTTACGGATATCCTTGATAAAGAAGAGAGGAACAAGGTTATCAGGCTGGACTTTCTTCCTTCACGTCCCGACAGGGCCGGAAGGATAAAGCTTGAATTCCGCTTTTTATCCGCTCAAAAGCTTATATTGACGATCACCGATCTGGGCTTCGGGGAGATCTTCCGGTCCACTGACAGGTCGGTAAAAGAGGAGATACTGATTTGATCTATCAATGCATAGGAGCAAGGTCTGACAGACCGTATATAATAAGGGATACCCAGACCGGGATCTACTCCCTGGAGGAGCTTTTGTACTACGTCAGGGAAAATGTCTTTATGCTGAATCCCGACGATTTCGGCCCTCATCTCTCACGTTTTTTACGGAAGAGGCTTGAATTGCCGGAGCTTGCCGATAAGTATGATGAAATGCTGGACAGGGGAAAGGACTTTGCGGACAGGATATGCATGCTTTTTAAGGAGAGCAGGTTTGCGAACGAAACTGAGATCGAGACCCTGAGGAAGGCCCTAAGCCACGGCGAACATATGAGTGTGAGCGATACACACAGGGTAAGGGGTGAATTCTTCCTGAAAAGCGGCAGAACGGCTGAGGCCGTTATCGAGTTTAATGCTGCGCTGAAGGTCATTAACCGTGAAGAGGATCCGAAGGATGCCGCAAAGCTCCTATGCGGGATGGGTAATGCGGCTGCAGGTAATTTCAATTTCGACCGCGCTTTAAGATACTATGAGGAGGCTTCGGAGCTTACGCCGGAGGATCCGGTGGTACTGGATAAGCTTATAGCAGCAGCAAAGCTCAGTAAAAATGATGATGATTTCTATGTTTACATGCTTTCAAGGAACATACCGGAGAGCATTTATTCAGAATGTGTCCGTCATATTTCGGAGGCCGGAAGGCGTTCCTTCAGGGGGGATCATGCAAGGCGCTTCAGGGAGGCCGTTAAGGCGAGGAAGGACGGAGATTATCCGAAGTATAAGTCCCTGAGACATTCGCTTTTATGCAGCTGGAAAGCAGAATACAGGAATTAGGAGAAAAAAGGCACAGGATATAATATGGGTCTCTTTTCATGGATAAAAAACAAAATAGCAGGTCATAAGGGAGATGAGGATTTTTCCGGGGGCCTCTACGGTGAGACCGTAAGGGAGGAAAACCATCCCATACGCCGCGACTCTGTCGATATGCGTGTCAAGGAAGAGAGGGAGCGCTATATCGAAAGCTGCTGCGAGCAGATGATAGAGGCGGATAAGGAGATAGAACGTTCCAAGATGGAATACCATCTTGTCACCGGGTATCTGACGGATATCGAGGTTATTGAGGCTCTGCCTGAGGATTCGAAAAGAAGGATTTCACGTATCGCGGACAAGATCAATGCCTTAAATAAGCAGACCAGAGCCAGTACGAAGAGTATCGGGCGGATCTCCGAGGAGCGCTACCGCATCCTTCTAAGGTACGAAGCGGATATTCCTGATGACATAAGGAATATGAAGAAGAACGAGGATTATAAGGAGCTTGTCCGTTCCGATCTCCAGAAGCTTGAGGGAGAGAAGGCGGTAAGTGAGTATAAGATACGTGAGCTCAAGGGCACAATGCGGAATATGAGGAATATGGTGGGCATCACCTTCTTATTCGGACTGATACTTATGGGTCTCCTTTCCTTTCTGCAGTTCGGGCTATTAATGCATGCAGAGATCGGCTTTCTCGCCACAGCCTTTATTTCAGCCGGATCCTTTATCTATGAGTATCTGACATTTTCAAAGGCCGGCAGGGAGCTTAAGAGAACGGAGAAATATCTGAACGCAGTGATCTCGGAGCTGAATAAGGTAAAGATACGCTTTGTCAATACCTCCAATCTTCTGGAATATGAGTACAGAAAGTACAGCGTGAATGCGTCCGACGCTCTCAGCTACCAGTGGGACGTATTTCTGGAGGAAAAGCAGGCGCGTCTTGCGGTTGAGAGGGCTAATGATGATCTTTCCGCAGAGAGAACCGCTCTTTTACGTGAGCTTAGGAGCTACCGGGTAAAGGATCCAACTGTCTGGCTAAACCGCTGTGAAGCCCTGGTAAGCCCCGGGGAGATGGTGGAGGTAAGGCACGAGCTTTTCGAACGGCGTTCCTCCATAAGGAAACGTATAGAGTACAATACCCAGACACGGGATATATCCCGGGACGAGATCAATTCCATCGTACAGGATTACCCTGAATACGGGCAGGAGGTACTGAATATTGTGTCGGCATATGAGCCGGTATGAAAAGGAGAAGCTTGAAAGTAATAATTGACAGAAAGGAGCGTCATAGACAGGAAATGGCAGAAGAAAGAAAAAATCCTATTGTTACTATTGAAATGGAGAACGGGGATATTATGAAGGCGGAGCTCTATCCGGATATTGCCCCGAATACGGTCAATAATTTTATTTCCCTTATAAACAGGGGCTTTTATGACGGTGTGATATTTCACAGGGTTATAAGCGGCTTTATGCTGCAGGGCGGCGATCCCGAGGGAACAGGCATGGGCGGCCCGGGATACACCATTAAGGGAGAGTTTACGAATAACGGATTTAAGAATGACTTAAAGCATGACAGGGGAGTGCTGTCAATGGCGAGAACTATGATACCGGATTCCGCAGGCAGCCAGTTTTTTATCATGCATAAGAGATCACCGCACCTCGACGGTGAATATGCTTCATTCGGAAGGATAATCGAAGGTATGGAAATCGTTGATAAAATCGCGGACACTGCCACAGCACCCGATGACAGGCCTTACGAGGATCAGAGGATGAAGATGGTCACGGTGGAGACCTTCGGGGTTGACTATCCGGAGCCTGAGGTGAGTCTTGACTAAGGAAAAACAGACAGAAAGATACGGGGAAGGGCTATGAAAGGAACAGAAAAAAAGCTAACGGCAATTATCCTTACCACCGCGCTGACTTTAACCATGACTTTAGCCGCCTCCGGAAGTAACGGAGAGGCTCAGGCTTCTTCTTATGAGGATGAGTACTGTGCGTCCATACTCTCTGTTTCGGAGATCCCGGAGGAAATGGTTCCGGATATCAAAGCTGAGCACGATACGGAGTCCGTTCTTATACGGCTTCATGAGGATGCTTCCCTCAATGAACTGAACAGATACTTAAGATTTGCAGACTCCGTTAAGAGTGTTACCGTGACGGAGGATGACGTGCATCTTAATACCGTAAAGCTTGAGCTAAGGGACAATGTGGATACGGGGACTGCTATGGCGCAGTTAAGCTCCATTCCGTTAATAAGCTATGCCCAGCCGGATTATATTTACCACATTCCGGAGGATGAGATGGTAAATTACGGATCCTCCTCTCATCCGGAGACAGATGAAGGCAGTAAAAGCATTGCTTCAGTAAATGATCCTTATATTAATGATTGCTGGTATCTCCAGTCTGTCAGTGCCTGTGAAGCATGGGATGTTCAGAAAACGGAAAAGAAGGTCACCGTAGCTGTAATTGATGGCGGCTTCAATATAAACCACCCGGATCTTAAAGATAATATAGTTGGTTATTATGATGCAGCCGGGGACGGAATAGAAGGAGGGCAGGGTTCAGAGCTTGTAATAAACCATGGCAGCCATATATGCGGGATAATTGCTGCAAAGGCCAATAATAATAAAGGTATTGCCGGTGTTTCCTATGATGCCGGACTGTTTCCTGTCAATGTAGCAAAGAAAGAGAGCAAAGGAGAGCTTTTAGAAAGCAATATATTAAAGGGTTTTGAATGCATTCTGAAAAACAGGGAAAAATATAATATCAGAGCAATTAATATGAGTTTGGCCGAAGATTTGAACCTGGAATATAAGGATTTCATAACAAAACCCGGATACTATGACATATTGATGAACGAATGTATCCTTAGTGCCTATGATGAAGGAATAGTCACCATATTCTCTGCAGGGAATTCTGCGAATATTTTTGGAGGTCCTTTTTTCGGAAACTGGGGAGATGCTATCGCCCGCAGCATTGAAGTCATTTCACTTGGAAACGGCACTTATGATGAGCATTCCAAAGAAGTATTATTGGACGAACCCCTATCCCGGTCATACTTTTCAAATTATAATATGCCGGGACAGACTACAAAGGATATTTCTGCTCCGGGGTGGGAAATTTTAAGCAGTG
>CADCQV010000013.1 GCA_902803625.1 uncultured Lachnospiraceae bacterium | reverse complement strand
GGCAAGCTTTGCAAGATCGCTGGGGTTCCAGAGGAACATATAAGGGCAGGAATGAGCATCGTCATTTCCGATATACTCAGCCATTTCTGAAGGAAGTCCGAGACCTGTAAGCTTTACGGAAGACTTCTGATCCTGAAGAACCTTGGCTGCTGCTGCGATACCAACGGTTGTGGGAGCGCAGATAACCTTGAGGTCGGGATACTTGGAAAGCAGAGCCTGTGCCTGGTCGGTTGACTTCTGGGGCTCGTCATCACCGTATGCAACTTCTACGAGCTCAAGCTTTGAGTACTTTGCATCGCCTTCCTGGATAGACTTCATAGCCTCGATCCAGGCATTCTGGTTTGTAGCCTGTGATGTAGCTGAAAGGATAGCGTACTGTCCTTCTCCGCCGGAGAGATCGAGAACCGCATCGATAAGAGCCTGTCCAACCTCTGTGGTACCTGCCTGGTTGCAGAAGGTGAGACGGCTGTCAGCGTTAACCTTTGAATCGAAGCAGTTAACCTTGATCCCTGCTGCCATTGCTTCCTCAAGGGTAGCCTGAAGGGCGTTCTCATCGTTAGCTGCAACAGAAATGGAATCAACTCCCTGTGAGATAAGGGACTGGATCTCTGTGATCTGGGCATCAACCGTAGCTGCTGAAGGCTCCTTGACAACAACCGTACCGCCGTTGCCTTCGATAACCTCTGTAAAGCCCTCGATAGCCTTCTTGAAATAAGGGTTGCCGGCGCTCTTTACAACGATGGCAAAGGTCTTGCCGGATACATCTGAGCCGCCTGCTGCGGGTGCTGCCTCTGCTGCGGGAGCTGCTTCCTCTGCAGGTGCTGCCTCCTCTGCGGGAGCTGCCTCAGCTGCAGGTGCTGCTTCCTCTGCGGGTGCTGCCTCAGCTGCAGGAGCCGGTTCCGCTGCAGGAGCTGCAGTCTCGGTCGAAGCGGAAGATCCGCCGCAGCCTGCGAGAAGAACCGCTGTCATTGCTGCAGAGAGCAAAATGCTGACTACTTTTCTTTTCATAGTAATTTTCCTCCTTAAATAATATAACTTGGGGTTGGTTATTTATATCCACATCTTTTGGATGCTGATATCTTAAGCTGCCGAGCGGAGCTTTTTCATCTCATCGATCCTGCCCTTTATTCCGGGTATCAGAACCGCAATGATAAGCAGCGCTCCTACTACCACGAGTATCATCTGGGAATTTACGTTGGCCTGTCCAAGAGCGATACGTAAAAGCGTGATGATGAGACCCGCCGTGATGCCTCCGATAAGGGTACCCTTACCTCCGGTGGAGGCTATGCCTCCGAATACGCACATTGCTATGACCTCCATTTCAAAGCCCTGTCCGGTGGTGGTATTTGCACCATAGGTATATGCAGTCAGGAAAAGCCCGCACATTCCCGCCATAAGTCCCATAAGGGAATAGGCGATGAAGCGGCATCTCTGCACATCCACGCCGGCATAATAAGCGGAAACCTTATTCGAGCCTATGGCGTAGAGAGAGCGTCCGAAGGTCGTGCACTGCAGCACCACCGTATATATGACAGCCACAATGATCACCACGAGTATTATCACCGGCACCAGTTTCCCGAGCTTCGTGGAAAGAGGCATTATCTGCTTCGTATTGATGTAGGAAACGGATCCTCCGCCTCCCAGGGATATCTCCGCAATGCCGCGGAAGATTATCTGTGTTCCGAGTGTCGTTATCATACTGGGAAGCTCCGGGAATGAGGTTGTTATGAAACCGTTAAGCATCCCGCAGAGAAGTCCCGTCAGGAGACATCCCAGAATGACCACGGGGAACGGAGCACCTGCATTGCTGATATAACAGGTAACGGTTCCGGTCAGGCAGACTATTGAGCCCACCGAGATATCAATATCCCCGAGTACGAGTATGTATGCCATAGGGAACAGCATAAATATCTCGGCCAGATACTTCGGCATCTCCCTTAAGACATTCGAGAGAGTATAACTCTGGGAAATACTCATATTGAAGATATTTACCGCTATGAAGAGCACCACCAGAGCCCCTTCCCAGGTAAAAAGAAGCTGCTTTGCCGTAAGCTTCTGCTCTGCCTTTATGGTACGTCCTGATTTTCCGGCCATTACATTTCCCTCCTCTCCAGATTCTGCTTATCAACCATCCTCCGGGTAATAACGTTGAATATTACCACCACAAGGATTATCACACCCTTAACCGTATTCTGTGCTATTGAAGGCACGTTGACGAGAGGAAGGGCTTTGGCGATTATTGAAATGATAAGAGCTCCGAGGAAGGTACCTGCAACGGATCCCCGCCCGCCGCTCATGGATACTCCGCCAATAACACAGGCCGCTATGACATCCATTTCCCTGCCGTACTGCATATTGGGCTGGGCAGATGCATAGATCGAAACCGACAGCGCTCCGGCAAGTCCCGCCAGAAGTCCCATGATCGTATATACCGAAACCAGGGTATTATCCACATTTATTCCGGAGATCATGGCGGCCTCCGGGTTTGATCCCACGGCATATATCTTTCTGCCGAACTTGGTCCACTTTAACATCACAAAGAAGACCGCATAGCAGACAATAAGTATGATGTAGGGTCCTATGGTTCCGTCCTTTCCGAATTCGGCGAATTCCCTCACATCCTCACCGCTTGCAAACTGGCTGTTCCCGACCACATAAGCCATTCCGCGCCAGATATACATAAAGCCCATGGTGCAGATTATAGGGGCAACCTTACCCTTGGCGATTATGAGTCCGTTCAGTACGCCGCATAAAAGACCTATAACCATCGCTATCAGGAAAAGAAGAAGCGTGCTGTTCACTATGTTGTATTTTGTAAGCATTCCTATTGTCATTCCCGCGAAGGCCAGCGTGGAGGTTATGGAAATATCGATCCCCGCCGTCAGCATAACGCAGAGCATGCCAAGCGCCATTATCATAGTCAGCGCATTATTTCTGAATATCTGCCCGATATTTACGGGCGAAAAGAAGGTGGGATTTAAGATGGTGATAAGTATTCCCATTACTATAAGGATGAAGAAAAGAAGCGCTTCTCTGGATCCCGTTATCATTTTTATAAATGACTTATCTTTCACTTCTGCACTTCCTCCTTTCCGTCTCTTTCGCTGTTTTCCATGGAGAGATTGAGGATCCGCTCCTGTGTGGCCTCTTCACGGCTTAAGCATCCGGTCATACGTCCGTTGCACATAACATATACCCTGTCGCACATTCCAAGGATCTCGGGCATTTCGGAGGATATCATTATTATCCCGAAGCCCTGCTTTGCCAGATCACCCATGATCGCATAGATCTCGGCCTTCGCGCCTACATCCACGCCCTTGGTGGGCTCATCCATTATGACGAGCTTCATATTGTCCTGAGCCAGAGCCTTTGCAACCACGACCTTCTGCTGGTTTCCTCCGGAAAGTGAGCTCGCCGGATCAAAGATGGTCACAGCCTTCGTGTCAACCTGTTCCAGGAATTTCTTCGATATTTCGTTTTCCTTTTTTGCATCATTGAAGATACCGCTTTTCGCAAGCTTCTTCTGTATCGGAAGCGTCACATTCTTTCCCAGTCCCCAGGAAAGGATAAGTCCCTGGGTCGAGCGGTTTTCGGGAAGAAGAATTATACCCTCCCTCATAGCGTCCTCGGGCTTTGAGATCTTCAGCTGCTTCCCGTTCAGGAAAACCCTGCCGCTGTCAGCCTTTGTGATACCGCAGACAGACTCCATAACCTCTGTGCGTCCCGCACCCACAAGCCCGGTCATACCAACGATCTCTCCGGCATTCACCGAGAGTGACACATCCTTATAGAAGCCCGTGCGGCTCATTCCCTCTATCCTGAATATCTCTTCGCCGATCTTTACCTCCGGCTTCGGATACATATCCGAGATCTCACGACCTACCATGGCCTTCACCAGATCGGCGTTTGTTATGCTGTTTACATCATAGGTACCTATATACTGTGAATCACGGAACACCGTAACTCTCGAAGCCAGCCGGTACATATCCTCAAATCTGTGGGATATGAAGATAACGGAAACTCCCCCGTCCCTAAGCTCGTCAACTATCCGGTAAAGCTCCTCGGATTCATTGGACGTAAGGGAGGCTGTGGGTTCGTCCAGAATTATTATCTTTGCGTTTGTGGAAAGCGCCTTTGCGATCTCCGTCATCTGCTGCTGCGCAACAGAAAGAGCACCTATCTCATCGGAAGGCTTGAAATTCGCATGAAGCCTGTCCAGAAGCTCCTGTGCTTTTCCGTGCATCTCATTCCACTGTATCATTCCGTTACGGATGATCTCGTGCCCCATGAAGATATTCTCCGTTACGGAGAGAGTGGGGTATGTAGTGGGATGCTGGTAAACCGCAGCTATTCCCGCGTCAAGGGCATCCTTCGGTCCCCTGAAATGCACTTCCTTTCCCTCCAGAAGCATCTGCCCCTCTTCAGCGGCATGTACTCCGGTTATTACTTTGATAAACGTGGATTTCCCGGCACCGTTCTCTCCCATCAGGGCATGCACCTCGCCCCTTTTCAGCTGGAAATGAACCTGATTTAAGGCCTTTACTCCCGGAAAGATCTTTGTTATCCCTTTAAGTTCCAGAATGTATTCGGATTCCGGCATTTTTTCTCCTTCCTCAATCTTTAAGGATCCGTTCAGCTTCCTGAACATCTACAATTGTCGATCATAAAGATCAATAAATAAACAGGAATATTTTTATATTTGGGTAAAATCACAAACTGAATGCCATACGCTTTTCCTCTTATGGACATTCCGGGCAAAGTAATTTAAACTATGCTGTAAGATTCTTCGCTTCGCTCAGAATGACAGAGTATTCGCCCAGAATGACAGAGTATTCGCTCAGAATGACACAGTAGTGAAAAACATTTTTTAGAGGAGGAAATACCATGGTAAAAGGATTCAAAATGAAGCTTTATGAAGGACAGGCGGAGGAATACAGGAAACGCCATAATGAACTCTGGCCCGAAATGATCGACATGATACATGAGCATGGCGGAAAGAATTATTCCATCTTTCTGGATGAGGAGACAAATGTGCTCTTCGGATACATAGAAATAGAGGATGAGAAAAAGTGGGCGGAGGGAGCCGACACCGCGATAAACAGAAAGTGGTGGGATTTCATGGCTCCGATAATGGAGACAAACCCCGACAACAGCCCTGTTTCGGTTGACCTTCGTGAAATGTTCCATCTGGACTGAATTATGACCCTGCTTATCGTTGACGACGAGGATCTGACGAGAAGCGGCATTGCCGCCGCCATCGGAAGAACGGATCTTCCCATAAAAAAAATACTTGAAGCCGATGACGGGATCAGGGGTGTGGAAACTGCCTTGAAAGCGCGGCCCGACATCATCCTGAGTGATATACGTATGTCCAGAATGTCCGGGATAGACATGGTCGACTCCCTGAAGGACAAGCTTCCCGAAACGGTCTTCATTTTTATGAGCGGCTATTCCGACAGAGAGTATCTCAAGGAAGCGATCCGGCTGAAGGCGGTGAGCTTTATCGAAAAGCCGGTGGATCTAAACGACCTCGAGAATGCCCTGAAAGAGGCTGTCCGTTTAAAGGACGAGATCAGGCAGTCGAGGCAGTCCCGGCTTTTCGAAAGCAGGGCCGCTGCGGGCAGGCTTGCCCTTTCCCTGACACTTCCTCCCGAAGAGTCAGGGAAGCTTTCCATGGAACTTAAGGGGGACGAGGTGAGTGAAAGAGTCAGAAGCAACAGATTCATCACCACCTTCATAGTGAAGACCACTGTCTCCCTGGAGACTCTGGGTTCCGACGAAAGAAAGAGGATCAGCGATTCCTTTGACGTGTTCCTGGAAAGCATACGCTGCGGGGAGATCAATATTGTGAAGCATGACCAGTATCTGGTATACCACATCTTTTCCCCCGAAAAGCTCTCGGAAAAGAATATCCGGCTTATCGGCGGTACCCTGAAGACTATTCTGGGAGATAAGCTGAAATTCTTTATTTCCGCAGGAAATACCGTATCAGGACTTGAAAATGCCTGGAGCTCCTACAATCAGGCTGTGCTTCTTATGCAGTCCTCATTTTTCAAGGACTACGGCTGCATTATATATGACAGCAGTGAAGAGCTCCTCCCTGCGCCGCGGGTTCTTCCGGATCCTTCGGACGCCTATCTTCTGGCTCTTCTTTCCGGTGACCGGGATAAGGTCAGGCAGACGGAGGTTGAGATAGAGCACTCCCTTTCCGATTCTCGCAACCTCTTACCGAATCAGGTCAGGGATATATATTATAAGCTGTTTACCGCGGTGTCCGACGCATACCGGAAGCTCTCCATCTCTCCGGACAGCTTCTTTTCCACCTCAGAGTCACTTTTAAGCTTCGTACAGGAATGCAATACCCTTAAGGAGCTTTCCGGACATCTGAGTGAAAGATCACTGATCCTGCTGGAATCCATGGACAAGAAGGAGCCGGACAATCCCACGGTTTTTTCCATCAAGGAATACGTGTCAAAAAACTATTCCCGGGAGGATCTGTCTGTAAAGGAGATAAGCAGCTATGTGCACCTGTCATCAGCCTATGTATGCACCCTTTTTAAGACCGAAACCGGCATCACCTTAAACCAGTACATCACCCTGTACCGTATGGACAAGGCAAAGGAATTCCTTTCGGATCCGGGTTACACCATATCCGACATATCCTTAAAGGTCGGATATTCCGACGGAAACTACTTCGGAAAATCCTTTAAGAAAACCACAGGTATGACCCCCGGGGAGTACCGCGCCCAGATACTGCTATGAATAAAAGCTTCAGTCCCGTACACTACTTTCTGAATGACTTAAGCTTTTCAAAAAAGCTTCTGATCTCATTCTTCATCCTTCTCCTGATACCCTCCCTTGCGGTGTCGGTTCTTATGTACGGAGAGATCACGGATCTGGTGGTGACCGACACCATATCAAATTCAAAGAATCTGTCCGAGCAGACGGCCTATACGGTAAACACGCTGACAAGCCGTGTAAAAAACGTATCGGACATTCTTTCAAATGACTCCTATCTCCGGGAGATCGCCATGCATCCCGCCTTTTCCCATACGGATGATCTGGCTGTCTCCCGGGTTCTCAAGGATTCCTTTATGTCATCCGTGAACTCCTTTCTGAATGATCCTCTGATAAGGGGAATCCGTATCTATCTGGATTCTCCCTACTATGACCTCTATGAGGATTCCGGCTACAATGATATTTTCCAGTCCATGGATCTCACAAGAGGCAGCTACTGGAGCGGTATAATGAGCACCAATGAAACGGATACGCTCTACTGTGCACCCTTTTATCTTTCAAACCGGGAACGGGAGGGTCTCGGGGATCTTTCATATGTGAAAAGGATACGTTATGAAATGTCGGAAAACAGGGACGCTGCCACGGCCGCCTACCTTGTTGTCTATTATTCCTCCGGCAGCCTGTCCGAAGCCCTTACCTTTGATACCGGTGAAAGCGAGGCCGTGAACTACATTATAAATGAAAGAGACAATCTGATCGCTTATTCGGACAAGGCTCTTGCAGCCACATATTTCCTGAATAATGATGACATGAACAGACTGATCCCCGAAAGCAATACCTTTGTGAAAAGGGAGATCATCGGACAGGAAATGTATATGAGCCGTTATGTGATCGAGAATACGGGCTGGTCCCTGATCTCCGTTATAAGCGCAGGACCCTTAAACAACCGTGCGAGATATATCCTTATGCGCTATGCCCTTATCTACTTCTTCTCCGTTATCATTGCCCTTGCGGTCTCATACTATATGGGCAGCTCCATATCCTCCCGGATAGAAAACGTTATCAGGAAAATGGAGAGGACACACCATACAAAGGTTCACAAGATAAAGGAGGAATCCGGCAGGGACGAGATAGGCGACTTCGTACTTACCTATAATCACATGGCCGATCAGATCAATGAGCTTATAGAACGCCAGACAGAGGCTGCGGAGCAGATCAAAACCTCTGAATTCAATGCCCTTCAGTCCCAGATCAATCCGCATTTTCTCTATAATACCCTTGATATGATAAACTGGCTTGCCTTAAGTAATGAGAACAGTAAGGTTACGGAGGCAGTTCAGTCCCTCTCCCGTTTCTACAGGCTCACTCTGTCAAAAAAGAAAACCCTGGATACCGTGGAACACGAGCTGGAGCATGTCTCCCTCTACGTAAAGCTGCAGAATATGCGCTTTGACAACAAGATTGATTTCATTGTGGATGTTCCGGATAATCTGATGTCCTGCGAGATCCCGAAGCTTACCTTCCAGCCCATTGTGGAAAACGCCATAGTCCACGGTATCTTTGAAAAGGAGGACAGAAGCGGAACCATCGTCCTCACGGCCTGGAGTGAGGATAAAGATATGGTTTTCCTTATCTCCGATGACGGGGTCGGAATGGATGAAGAAACCTGCAATTCCATACTTATGGATAACGGTCCCAAAGAAAACTCGGATCACGGAAGCAATATCGGCGTCTTTAATACACATAACCGTTTGAAGCTTCTGTACGGCAGCTCATACGGGCTGTCTTACAGCAGTACCCCCGGAGAAGGAACCGAGGTCAGCGTAAGGATCCCCGCCTTCCAATAACCATCA
Organism: uncultured Lachnospiraceae bacterium; assembly: GCA_902803625.1. GTDB lineage: Bacteria > Bacillota > Clostridia > Lachnospirales > Lachnospiraceae > NK4A144. Next base: position 6,345 of record CADCQV010000013.1, on the reverse strand, counting down.
TGCTTATGTCAACGCTGAGTGCCTTATCTCCGACAAAGTCTAATACCGCATCCTGAACCGCGCCGACCTCTCTTTGCAGTGACTCATAAAGATCCTCCTTATCCCTGCCCTCCGCGGATGTATTTGCATCGGACAAGGCTTTTATCATCCGGTCATATCCGAACGGCTCTTCAGACCGGCCTGCGGCATTTAGTATCCCGTCCGTATATAAAAACAGATGACTGCCGCTCTCCAGCGTGAAAGAGTATTCACTGTAAGAAATTCCCTCTGATAATCCCAGGATAAATCCGCAAATATCCTCTTCTATCTCTTTTACACCATTCCCTGAAACTATCAGCGGGCATTCATGGGCCGCATTGACAGCGGTAACACGGCCTGTTGATATTTCGTACACTCCAAACCAGGCGGAGAGGGTTAAATTGTCCTCATTATAGCGGGACAGACGGTTATTTACGATCTCCATGATCTTTGAGGGGGGCAGGCCGTAGGAAGCTATCTGGGACAGGATGATCTTGAATGCCACCATAAACAGGGCGGAAGCCGTACCTCCGTCAAAGATGTCCGCCATCACTACAGCGATATGATCCCGGTCGATCGCAAAGAAATCATAGTAGTCCCCGCCGATCTTCTCGCAGGCCACCTGATCCGCATAGATCTCCAGACGGTCCTCATCAGGGAATGCCGGAAATACATCCGGCATCAGCTGGTGCCTTAATGCCACAGCCATCTGAAGCTGTCCCTCAAGATGCTTTTTCTCCTCCGCAAGAGCGAGATTCTCCTCCGCATAGCGCCGGAGCTCCACTGCCATTTCCGCAGTCTCTTCCGAAAGGACTGCGAATTCATTATTAAGCTTGCCCATAGGTGCCAGGGCTCTGACAAAATTGTCGGTATCCTTATCATCGGCATAGGCGGTGACGGCCTTCTCCAGCATCAGAATGGGCTGTCCGACGGATTTTTTCAAAAGATGCAGCAGGACCAGAAGTATCAGCAGATGGAAAAGGGCGTTCAGTACCTCCACTATGAGAATACCCTTCACGATGCTGCGGATCAGATCACTGAGCCATAATGCCTCGGATACCACACAGATAAGCTCTCCCTTATTACTGTATAAGGGAGCATAATACTGTATAAAACGCCTTCCGTCCACCGAAGAATTCATGATCTCACGGACCACTTCCCCGCTGCCCTCGCTGATGCTTTTTTTGAGCCGGGGATGAAGATCCAGACTGAAGGGATTGGTTTGTCCCAGGGCATAATCATAGTCTCCGCTTTCATCCGTCACCTTGCCGGTGAAAAGCATAATGGCAGTACCGTCTTCAGCGGGATAAAAACAGGATATACTGTCCATCCTGGTATAACGGGACAGATTCTGAAACTCATCGGCGATCTGTACATAACAGGCATGAAGAGGAAGCGAAAGACCTGTTTCATCATCCTTCATTTCCCTCTCGGCCTCTTCTTCGGGGATATCCTTGATGGAATAATTATCGTAGTACACTCCATGAACCCTGTGCCATTCTCCGTGGGTCTTGTCTTCTTCATCCTTTGGAAGTACTACCCCGGCAGGATTCGTTCTAAAGCTTCTCATCCAGTATTCAAGAGCGTCATATTCCTTAAGCTCGCCTGTCAGCTCTGACAGCTGCCAGGCTGTCTCCTCATCAAGCTCACTGAGATACAGATCCCGGTAAAACAGTACGATATTTACGGCATTACACACGAAGGAAATGCAGAAAAGCACAATACAGATAGTGATTATCTTTTTTACAACAGAGTGTTTCATTTTATTTATTCAGCCTCGCCACGACATATTAGATTTAATCAGATTTTTATTATTGTATCATTTCCAAAAGCATTACGAAACGGCTATTTTATGGTAAAATGGCGGTACGGACAAATTAGTAAAGAATGTTTAATAACGTCACGATCAAGGGGCAGCCATATGGGATACAGTCTGACAACTGACAAGGGCGGATTTCTGCGTATTGAAGATGAGGATGCTTCGGTCACCTTCCGCTGTAATGATGACAGGGCCCAGCTTCTCTCGGTGATGGTATCTGAGGATAGCCGGGGAAGGGGTGTAGGGAAAAGCATTATTTCCGCAGCTGAGGCAGAGCTGTTCCGCCGCGGAATTTCGGTCATAAAGGCTGATTTCCTGAAGGAAATTGAGGGTATTCCGGAGTTTTTACAGGAATGCGGCTATACACTCAGGGATTCAATTCCTGTTGTATCGGTGGATATGGGCAGGCTTCTTGCTGCCAAAGCGGTAAGGAAAGCCATGAGATGCTCCTTTAATGACGGCTTCTTTATGCCGGCGGACGATATTCAGGATGACCAGCGGAATGAGCTTATTAAGCTTTTTAATAAGCTGTCGATCCCTATCGTAAAATCCGAGCTTAATAACTTTTCGGAGGAATTAAGCGGGGTTGTATACAGTGACGCTATGATGCCAAAGGCCTTTATATTCTGCTCCTCTGTTGATGATCTTTTATATGTTGATTTTCTCGGAGGCATTTCAAAAAAGGAACCCCAGTATATTATGATAGCCCTGCTGGAGATGCTCAGATCCTTTGAGGATGAATCAAAAAGACAGCGGTATAAAAATATCGCTATGCTCCTGACTGACAAATCAACCTTTCAGCTGTTAAAAAGGGCACTTGATGAAGGGACAAAGGTCTCGGAGTTTAAGAGGACCTTCCATGCGGAGAAGAAGCTTTCAGATCCGGAAGCGGAACTGTTTGATGAAATCCCGGAGGTGCTTCTGACAGAGCGTATGACGGATAATCTTGCAAGGGAATTCTCGGGCTTTCCGATACAGAAAAATATCTGCTGGAAGCCCGGGTATTCCTTAAATCAAAGGGGCGCGGCTTCGATGTAAGCTCAATTCCGAGCGGGACTTTGTCATTCTGAGATAAACTTTTGTCATTCTGAGCGGCGCTGCGTGCCAGTGGCACGCGTTCAGCGCGGACCGGGTCGGGAGACGAGACGCGAAGAATCTTTGTAAGATCCTTCGGGCAAAGCCCTCAGGATGACAGGGCACCTCGGGCGAAACGCTCAGGATGACAGGGCACCTCGGGCGAAACGCTCAGTGTATTTTAATATTGGGAGGCATTGAAAATATATGGATATTACAAGGATAACACCGGATAATGCAGAATTTTTTGAGGACCTTGTTCCTGGGGGAAGCTTCGGGGATGAAGGTCTTTTTTGGCTCGGAGCGATAGCCGAAGATAAAGCGGCCTGCGCCGTACTCGGAGGCGGAGTATATGATGAAATGGGCTTCATTGACTGGATCTATACCTCCCCCGAATACCGAGAAAAGGGTGCTGCCTCTTCTCTCTTAAAAGCATTTTCCGCTCTTCTTGACAGGATAGATAAAGAGGTGATCGAGATCGGTTTTTCGGATGATATCGAGGGGCTTAGCGAATTTCTGGAGTCGGAGGGATTCCTTATCTCCGAAAACAGCGAGAGATATTCCGTCCCCCTTGCGGATCTCATATACAGCGAGACAATGGAAATACTGGAGGAGGAATGGGACCCCGCCGGTCAGATAATACCTGCAGCCGATCTCAATGATCCCGGTATACTATTTGATTATTTGTGGACCAATGATATCCCCACCCCCGGGGATAAAGAGGAATTAACAGAATACAGTCTCCTCTGCACGGACGGGGATGATGTCCTGACAGGCTGCATGCTGATAGAAAAAGACGGAGACGGGGATATCGAGATCCCTTATCTGATAAATGACGGCCCATTGGGCGGTGTCACTGATCTCTTCGTGGCACTTAAACATCTGATCACCGAAAACGAATGGGAAGACGGATCGATCGTTTTCTCTGACAGATCGGGACAGATGATCGGCTTTGTGGAACAGATCACGGAAGAAGACCGTGACCGTTATGTTATCAAAGGCCTGAAGGAAGGAATAAAGTTTCTTTAAGATACGCACTTAATCCGGATGGGAAAGGGAAAAAACATGGGAGACGAAAAAAAAGAATTAAAAAGGTCCGAAGAGATCATAAGATCAAAGACGTTTGAGCCCCGAAGGGAGGAAACCCTTTCGGAGTCCCGGTTTTCCGTCGGGAATTATGACAAAGGCATAGTACGGAAAAAGAAAAAAGCCGGAGTACCCGCTGCGGGAACGGCTTTCACGGAAATGAAGGAGCTTAATAACATAAATGAAACCGGGAAGCTAAAAAACGCTGCTTCCGTGATCCCTGTGCTCAAGCCTGAGAAAAAGGCCGTGAAATCTAAATCCTCAAAGCCCCTTTCAAAAAAAGAACTTGAGAAGGCAAGGGTCAGGCAGGAACGTGATGAAGCCGAAGCGGAGCTTTTAGAGGTTCAGAATGCTCTTGAAACAGAAGAATCCGCCCTTTTCGGGGACAGCCCCGGAGCAGTAAAAAGGAGAAAGTATGCCTCTTTAAGCCGTAATGACAAAAAAAAGAGAGTCGATCAGGCTGTAAAACGCCGTAAAAATGCCCTGGCGCTTGTAGCTGCAGAAAGCCGGGTCGCGAAAATCGTCCCGGATCCTAAGTACATAGATGAAGAGACATTTAAGAAATATCTGGGATTATTTGTAAAGAGCCCAAATGAACCGTACAAGATGGATGCGGATGAGGACTTTGTCAGAAACCTTGAAGCAAATTACAAGCTGTGTGAGAGAGCCCTGAAAATGAAAAAGTGGGTTAAGGACGCTGTTGATCACGGATATTTCCCGCGTGACACAAATCTTTCGGAGGTTGAGGCAAAGATCACCCGCTTCCTTGACCTGAAGGACTACCTCGACACCCAGAGGGCGCTGATGAAAAGCCCTTTTTACAAGTATGTTGCAAAGAAGGATATCTCCTACACCGATGATGAGATATCTACGATCATAGAAGAGACGAAAAATAAGGAGCTCAGGGATTATCTCACGAATTTCCAGAAGCTTAGGAATCTCCCCTTTACCAGAAAAAAGGGTATGGATTCCGTTAAAAAAAGGTCCGCTGCCCAGGGAAAAAGAGAGGCCGCGATACTTAGGACACGCGCCGAAAAGAGACATCTCATCAGCACTTTTACCGAGGAAGCATTTACTATCCACGGAAATCAGAGATTCAGGGACAGAAACTATGATGAGAACTTTACACCGGAGCGATTTAAGTCTGCACTTAAAAGCTTTAAGAAGCTGCAGGTCAAGGATCTGCATTTTAAGAGCCTCCGCGATATAGCGGACCACTTCAAGGAAAATGTGAGTATCTTTGAGGAGACAAGGGCATTCGAGCATCTCCTTTTTGTAGCGATGCAAAAAAACCTTGCTCCGTCAGATGATGACATGCTGGAGATCCGTTCAAAGATCAAAGCCCTGAAGTACACGGAATACATGATGAATGATATCCAGAAGGAGCTTGTCACTAATGGAGATTCCTTCATCAGGGAAAAGACCTTTGAAGAGTTTTTCGATGAAAGACGCAATGACTTAGGAAAGAAACTGAATCCGGAAGAAGGCATTGATGTGCCTGTTCCGGGAGCGGATATGGATTCATATTACAGGGGTATCCTGAAGAAACTGAAGACCGAACACAGAAACCGCAAAAAGACCATAAAGTCATTATATGAACTGACCCATCCTGAAAAATATGATGGAGAGGAGGAATATAGTCCGGGTGAGATATCCGATGAGGAGCTCGAAAAGCGGTCACGCGAATATGAAAAGACCGTATTTATAAATGAATATGTCGGCGATATGGAGATATACCATAATATGGGCTTTGGCGCCAGAAAAACAAGCTTTGCGGCAGCTTACGGCAGGCGTATAAACAGAAAGATCTCCTATCTTTCCGACCGCGTACTTTCGAGATACGCTGACGGCATGTCTTCCGAGGAATTAAAGGAGATCATAGATATCCATGAATTCGGGACAGCTGAAGAGAAGGAGAAATTCTGGAAAAAGATCTATGAGGAAGGAAAATCCGTAGACTTAAATGAAATGGATTCCAAAGATCCAAAGGTATTCTTAAGTAACCTCGCCTATAAATGCAGAGCCGGAGGAATGCTCTCGAACTTTGACAGCGAATTTAAGAATTATATCAAAAAGGATAAATTCATTTTAGATGATGTAAAGGCTCTGTACGATACCGGGTTTACATACGCCAAGAATCACATACAGGTATCCCAGGCAATGCAATTTAAGGCCTTAAAAGCCTTTACAATTGATGACTGGTTTAATGTGGACAAGCTTAAGATCCGTGAGTTTGCAGATGGGATCACATCAAAGATCCCATGGGATAACAGAAAGATCAAGATCACCATGGCAGGAGAGACCGTTGCCGGATCACCTGCTGAAGCCTCAAATATTACCACCGCCCT
>CADCQV010000012.1 GCA_902803625.1 uncultured Lachnospiraceae bacterium | reverse complement strand
GATGATACAGGGATCTATGGAGATACGGTATTTTCGGTATTATCTGTAAATCCTGCGCACAGAACCGTCAGTACCGCTTTTACGCTTGGCAGTGTGGAGGCCAGGCTGGAATTAAGCGCAGACCGGATAAGTGTGGTGGGAACGGCTCGATGAATTTTTCCGGGAAGCAATAGGAAGCATTAGGTCAGCGCTGCTGTGAGTGCTTTACGTTGCGGACATATAGTCTTTGATGGTCTCATAGCGGGCGGTATGGGATATGGCGAAGCACGGGAAAAGGACGCAGGTCCTAAGCAAATAGTAACCAGCGTAAAACATTTGGGACAAAAACCACTTTACAGATAAATACAAATCTGCTACTCTATCCAAAACCAGACCAGGATCTGCCACAAAGGCTTCCGGGCATATCGCTCATAGATTCCAGAAGACAGAATAACGCATAGCAACGTATTATAGTTTTTTTCTCGTGTTCTTACTGTTCTTTCTCATTTCTCACCTTTGTGTCAGTTCCGAACCTGTTTGATAATGCTCTGATGCAAAAGGTTTTTGACAGGAATATAGCTGCCACAGAGTACTTACTAAGAACAATACTAAAAAGAAAAGACCTGAAGGTAATAGAGGTCAAAGGTCAGTATGATATGCAAAGCCCGCTAATTAAAGGGAGAAATGTTACTTTGGATATTCTGGCTGAAACAAAAAGAGGAAAACAGATCAATATAGAAGTACAGCAGGATTCAGAGGGATCACATTTTAGACGTGCAAGGTTCCACAGCAGCATGCTGGATTCAAGAATGCTAAAAGAAGGACAGAAATTCAAGGAACTGAAGGATTCATATGTGATTTTCATATACAGGCGAGACAAGTTCAGAAAAGGACTCCCGGTATATCATGTGACAAGATGTGTGAAAGAAATCAATAAAGAATTCAGAGACGGTTCAAATATCATATACGTCAATGGGGCTTATGAGGGAGATGATGAGGTTGGAAACCTGCTGCATGATTTCAGATGCAAAGAGTCGAAAGACGTTTACAACAGGAATTTAGCGGAAGGTATCAGGCATTTTAAGGAAAGCGAGGAGGGACGGAAGGATATGAGAGATCCATTAAAGGAATTGGCAAAAGAGGCGGAAGAAAGAGGAGAAAAGAAAACAAGGATACTTGATATAAAGAATATTATGAAAAATATGGGATGTACCCTTGAACAAGCTTTGGATGCGCTGGAAATCGAGGGTAAGGAGAGAACGGCTATTATTTGTAAAATGAAATAGAGAAGCCGAATATCAAAACACTTAAGAAAAAACAAAAAAACGCCGATATACATATAGATGATCGTTGCGAACGGATTCGCAGGGTTCTGTTGTATATTTGGATTACTCTGTTTATCAGGTAATTAAGAATCCTTCGTGTCCGTCACGGAGGATTTTTTCACGAAGCGGCAAAAAGCGTTAGGTCAGCCCTGCTGTGAATGCTTAAACTGCGGACATAGAGTTATTGACGGTTTCATACCGGGGAGTATGGGGTATGGCGGAGCGTGGAGAAAGGAAGCGGGTATTAAGTAGTGTAATAAGCTGCTATTCTATCCAAAATCAAACTGGGATCTGCGACAGAGAATTATGGGCATATCGCGCAAAGATTCCATAGGTATAGAAAGGAAAATAGCAACATATTAAGGTTTTTTCTTTGTGTTCTTACTGAATATGAAAGCGATCACAACACTGGCATAAGCACAGGCGAAATCGCCCGCCTGATCCGCGAATATACAAATGGATATCCGTTCCCTGTCAGCCGTATATGTCAGATCATAGATGAGGGAATGCTGCCGGAGACATTTGAAGGACGCAATAATCCTTGGACAGAGGATGGGGTTAATGAGGCAGTAAAATATATCATAACTGAGAAGAATACTCTGTTTGACTCCCTGATGGGGAAGGTGAGGAGCTTTGATAATCTCCGAGGCAAACTGAAGGAGATATTGTTTACCGGAGAAACAGTGGCTTATATGCAGTACAATGAGGAGCAGGAGCAGCTGCTGATGTATGGCTTTATTATCAATAACCATAATACGATTGCCATTGCAAACAGGATATTCGAGATGCTGCTCTATAACTACTTCATCAGTGAGAGTAAGTATGCTGAAGAAATGAGAGGCGACGCCCTTGATAATAAACCCGAGTTTATCAAAGGCGGTAAACTGAACGTGCCGCTGATAATGGAACGCTTCATAAAAACACAGGAATACATACGAAATCTGGATGATGAGGAAGCGGAGAAGAAGTTCATCGAGGATGAAGGCAGGGAGAAATTCCTGACCTATCTGTCACCGATCATAAACGGAGTAGGCACATTCTCTGTGGAAGAACGGAATAGAGACCGCAGACGGATGGATGTGGTGATACATTACAGAGGAAGGCGGTACATCATAGAGCTGAAGATATGGCATGGAGACAGATATAACGAAAAGGGCGGGAAGCAGATCATGGACTATCTGGATTCCTATGGGTTGGATGAGGGGTATCTGCTGAGTTTTAGTTTTAATAAGACGAAAGATCCCGGAGTTGAGAAAATCAACATAGGGGATAAGACAATATATGAGGGGATTGTGTAAATCTGAGACGCTTTGTCTTTGACAAGGGTGATGTTGGAAGGATGGAACGGGAACGGGGTATGTAAAGCCCATTTTATGCGGTTTATGGAGTGCAAAATAACCATTCAGTCCTATTATTAACACGAGAAATTCGATTTTTGGGCGTATGGTTGGAGGGATGGAACGGAGACGAGGTGTCTCCAACTCAGTGTTTAAGCGCCTTTGAGCTGATTCAAGCCCCAAACTTCCAAACGTCACCAACTGAGGTTTTGAAGAACGGTTTATCAGTGAAGTCCTTAAAGCAGGATCCAAACTTCCAAAGGATCCCGACTGAGATTCAGAGAGTCCCTTTATCAGTGAAGTCCACAAAAGCAACCCAAACTTCCAAG
>CADCQV010000011.1 GCA_902803625.1 uncultured Lachnospiraceae bacterium | reverse complement strand
ATTACATTTATAAGAAACCGAGGCTTGAAAAGCTGATAAAGAAAATATCTCCGAAGGTCATTGTCGAGGTGGTCGGAAGGAGCTTCGATGCAGAGATCATAAATGAGATCGCCTTTGAAAACGGAATAGAGACAGTGGAGCTCCAGCACGGCAGCGTGGGCTTCTGGTATCCTGACGGAGTAACGCTGCCGCAGGTGCCGAAATGGTACTATCTATTCGGAAACTACTGGAAAAAGGCAGTCAAGCTGCCGGTTCCGGAGGATCATGTCCTGTCCATGGGCTTTCCCTACCATGATATGATGATGGAGAAGTACCCCGGGGAAAGGAGGCATAGGGATGATAACACCATAATCTTCCTGTCCAGCAGGAAATACGGAAAAGAATTATCCGCTGTGGCAATGGAACTAAAGGAGCTCAGGCCGGATATCCATATCATCTATAAGCTTCATCCAAGAGAATATCAGGATTATTCCGGGGTATATGCCCCCCTTGACAGCGCCGGAATTGAAGTGATAAAAGATGACAGCCTGCCATTATACGGTCTGTTTTCAAGGAGCGGAATGCAGGTCGGGGTTGAGTCTACCGCAGTTTATGAGGGCATGGGATTCGCTCTGAGGACCTTTATATGGGACATTCCCATGGCAGCAAGCTTAAAGGAGCTTGCAAGCCTGGGTTACGCTTCGGTCTTTAAGGATGCCAGGGAGCTTTCTGAGCTTATAAAAGCCGGTGATAATGATAACACTAGATATGATATTGATGATTTCTGGAAAAGGAACAGTTTAAATAATATAGTGTCCGGGATAAAAGGGTTATTATGAAGAGAAGGGTCACGGTACTTGATTATCTTGAGGAAAACTACATCGAGATACCGGAAAAAACAGCCGTTTCCGATGAGAACGGAGAGATAAGCTGGGGAGAATTAAGAGATCGCTCCCGCGCTCTTTCCGAGGGTATTTTGCGTAAATCCGGTATCGGTGAAAAGAAAATACCAATTGTTATTTTTATGAAAAAGTCCATAACGCACGTTATTGCGATCTACGGCTGCCTTTACAGCGGTAATTTCTATGTTCCGGTGGATATTAATACACCCGAGGCCAGATTGAGAAGTATCCTTGAAACTCTAAAGGACTATAAGGTGTTGACGGACGGGAAGAACCTTGAACGCCTGAAAAATATAGCTGAGGATAAGGATATACTGCTGATCGACGAGCTGCTTTCCGGTTCTGCAGATGACGCTGGCTTTTTCGAAACGGAAAGACGCCTCCGCAGTATAACGGACAGCAGCCTTATGTACATCATCTTTACCTCAGGCTCCACGGGTACTCCCAAGGGAGTGGCGGTACGTCACAGAAGCGTGATGGATTACATTGAAAGCATTATGGATGAGATCGGAATGAAAAGGGAGGATGTGTGTGGGAATCAGACCCCTTTTTATGCTGACATGTCACTAAAGGATCTGTATATGACTCTTGCATCCGGAGCGGAGCTCTGCCTTATCCCCACCGGATACTTTTCCTTCCCGGTGAAGCTTCTTCAGTATATGGAGGAAAAGAAGATAAGCTTCTGTATGTGGGTTCCCACGGTTTACCGGATAGTCGCACAGTTCAAGGCTCTTTCAAAGGTCAGGCCCCAGTCCTTAAGAACGATATGCTTTTCCGGCGAGTCCATGCCGGTTTCCGTATATGAATACTGGCTTGAAAACTATCCTGATATCGATTACTGGCAGCTGTACGGACCCTCGGAGATCACGGGGTCCTGCAGTTATTATAAGGTGGATAAGAACCGGAAATACGAGGATATCATTCCCATAGGCAAGCCCTACCGGAATACGGGCATGATACTTATTGATGACGGGGAGATCATTCCCGTATCCGATACCGGCAGGAAGGGAGAGATTTGCGTTTACGGAAGCTGTCTCGCAGCCGGATACTACAATAATGAGGAAAAAACCGTAGCAGCTTTTTCATCACTTCCCGGAGAGCTCGGGTATGATGAAAGGATGTATCATACCGGCGATCTTGCTTATTATGACAATGAAGGCAATTTTGTCTTTGCAGGAAGGGCTGATTATCAGATAAAGCACATGGGGCGGCGCATGGAGCCCGGGGAGATAGAAGCTGCCGCAGAATCCCTGGAAATAATCGATGCCTGCTGTCTTATACATAACAGGCAGAAGGACGATCTGATACTTTACTACATAGGACAGGGCTCTTCAAAGGATATAACGAAGTCTCTGAAGGATAAGCTGCCATCATACATGATGCCAACGGGCTACAGACAGGTGGAGATGCTGCCTCTTCTCCCAAACGGAAAGGTAAACCGGAAGGAGCTTGACGCAAAGGAGAATGGGAACGGAAAGGAAGGATAAATGAGGGAAGAACTTATAAAGCTTCTTACAGGGATCTGCCCTGAGGTGGATTTTGAGAATGAAAAGGCATTGATAGATGACGGACTTCTTGACTCACATGCAGTGCTTTCCATTCTGGCTGCTGTAAGCGAGACCTATGATGTGGAATTTGAGGCTGATGACATAATGCCGGAAACCCTGAATAATATAGACAGTATCTGTATCCTGGTGCAGACCCTTCTCGACAGAAAGGCATCATAATATGGGAAGGTTTGACGAAAAATACTGTGTCAGAAAAGCGACGGAAAACGATATCGGTGCCATAATGGATTTCATAGGAAGCTACTGGTCTCCCGGTCATATCATGTCCGTTGACAGAGCCTACTTCGAATATGAATTCCTTACGGAGGAAGGGGTTAATTTTGTGATCGCCGTTGACCGTTTAACCGGCACAATACAGGGTATACGGGGACTCCTCTTCAGTGCTGCCGACAAGGAAAAAAGGGATATGTGGGGAAGCATCTGGAAGGCAAATTCCGGGGGAGGGAATTTCCCGCTCCTCGGAACGGAGATAAGGAAGAGAACTGCCGCTATTTTCCCCTACAGGTACAATCTCGGCGTGGGTCAGAATATGAATACGACGAGGATAGCCGGAGGATTTTTTGGGAAAAAGATAGTGAGACTAAAGCATTTCTACAGACTGAATCCTGATATAAAGGAATTCAGGATAGCCCTTATTAAAAGCCCCGGTATTTTCAAGGCTCAAGCTCCGGAAGGTACGGACAGCTCTTTTGCGGTGAGGGTCGGATCCGTTGGGGAGGTAAGGGACAGGATAGATATAGAGGCTGTTGATTCTGTGCCCTATAAGGACTTCTGGTTTATAAAACACCGTTATTTTGACCATCCGCGTTATGAGTACCGCCTGTATGCCCTGGGGAAAAAGGGTGAGGGAGCTTCAGCCCTTATGGTGATGAGGGAGGTTTCCATAGAGGGTTCAAGGGTACTTCGTGTGATCGACTATATCGGGGATCAGGAGCCTATTGGCGGACTGTACGGCTTTTTTTCCGAAATGCTCTCTGAGGGGCAGTATGAGTACGTTGACTTCTACGAATACGGCTTTGATGAGGAGGTTTTACGGAATGCGGGCTTCAGAGACCGGTATTCGCAAGGGGATGAAAATATCATTCCAAATTATTTCGAGCCCTTTGTACGTGAGAATAAAGATCTTTCCGGCTTTATGGATTCGGATATAAATGCCACCATATTTAAGGGCGACGGGGATCAGGACCGTCCGAATCTCCCGGAAGGGAAGTGAGGGGATCCTATTAAACGGGTCCTGACGGCGGGAGTTCTCAGAAGTATTTCTTCTTTATCCTGTACATTGCGTATAAGGACGAGAGTCCCATTATAAATGCAAGGATCCACCTGACAATCATATATGGGAAGAGGAGCTGGAGAGACAGGCCGACGATCATCATGATAAACATTACAATAAAGGTAAAGCGGTTATCATAGACCTTCGTAAAGCCGTATCTTCTGCTTATGTAATAGTGAAGGAATAAGAGCATTATAAATCCCGCCATTGTGGTATAGGCGGCGGCTGCGTAGCCGAAAATGGGAAGGAAGATAAGGTTCGTCACGATATTGAAGCCTGCGGCCAGAAGAGTACCCACCGATACAATGCCTGTCTTTTTGTAATACTGTTCCACATTTACATATCCCGTATATGCAAATTTAAATCCATAGCCTATCATGACCGGCGGAACTATGTATTCCACGCCGGCGTATTTTTTGCCCCCGAGTATCAGCATAAGCTCGGGAGCCACAAGTATTGAGGCCATTACTATGACAACAAAGAGGGCAACATAGTAACGGTTTACTTTTTTTATCGATTCCGTCTGCTCTGCATGGAGTTTCTGTGTGAGCCACGGAGCCATGGCCTGATTAAAGGAGGTCATAAGGGTGGCCACAATGACACCGCAGGAGTAGGCAAGAGAATAATTTCCGTTTGCCTCGGCACCGATCATATTTCGTATCATTACCTTATCGGAGGAACCGAGAAGGATATTTGAAAGAAGATGGGGGATAATGGGAATTGAATATGCTGCGGCAAATTTCCAGTACTCTATTGAGATGAACTTCCGGCCCCTTATCATGAGTATGATGAATACCACCACATAGATAAGGATATCCGGAACCTCTCCGCCGACTATCCTCGCAAAAAGCTTGTCCTTGCAGATAAACACCATAAATACGGAGCAGAAGGTACAGGCCAGGGACTCGAAAATGGATATCAGTACCTGGATCTTATACTCCTGCATTATCCTGTGCTTCGCCTGAAGGATGCTTAAGGACGGGGCAAAGAGAAGCTCAATGAACATCACGTGGAGATAGAGGATATCGATCTTCAGGAGATTTGAAAAGAAATCCGGGAACATTACAACAACCGCATAAAAGGCTGCAGTGGACAGGGTTCCGAGGAAGGTTATCGAAGAGAGATAACCGTCAAAGTCATCCTCATAGTCATATCTTGCCCTGAATACGGAGCTCTTCAGATTCAATGTGCAGACGACGGCACAGATCGAAAGCCATACGGCAAAATTGCTGTAGGAGCCGAAATCCTCCTTTGTAAGCAGTCTTGCAAAGATGGGAGTGGTCGCAAAAGAAATTCCCTTTTTCAGGAAAGTTGCAAATGTATACCAGACTCCTGCTTTCAGGGCCTTAACCGATGACTCATCCTGAATCTTACTCATAATGACTTATAGTATAACACAGATTCTCCTTTTTTTGCTTGTCTGGGTTCCGATAAAGGGTTATGCTTGTGGATATACAGTCAACACGTTTTCCGGAGAGACTGATGCGTTTATCCTAATAATGATCCGGGCTTTGTCCCGTATTGTTCCGGAATAGGGAAAGGGCGAAAGGAGCGGCAGTAATGAGTAAGGTTTACATAATAATGTATCATTATGTCCGGAGGATCCGGGGCAGCAGGTATCCCGGAATAAAGGGACTCGAAACCGAGGACTTTATAAAACAGCTGGATTTCCTTAAGGAAAACGATTTCTCATTTATCCGCGCAGAGGATCTTATTGCTTCCTATTATGAGGGATATAAGCTTCCCGAAAGAGCAGTGCTCCTTACCTTTGACGATGCCTATTCGGATCATTTTGATACTGTTTTTCCGATCCTGAAGGAAAGGGGGATACAGGGCTCGTTTTTCGTACCCGGTGAGATTCTGGACCAGAGAAGCGTTCTGCCCGTGAATAAGATACATTTTTTGCTGGCGGCGGAGGCGGATCACCATAAGCTCAAGCTTAAGCTTCTTGATATTCTGGAGTATTATCGTGGACAAAATACGGATCTTCCGGCTGATGAGGAATTATTGACAGTATACGAGAAGCCCGGGAAATACGACGATAAGGAAACCGTCTTTATCAAGAAAATGCTGCAGTATGCGCTGCCCGAGGCTTTGAGGGACATTATCCTTGCCCGGCTTTTTGAAGAATCTGTGGGCGTGAAGGAGGAAGCTCTTTGGGACGAGCTTTATCTGAAGGACTTTCAGATGAGGCTTATGAAGAAAAGCGGTATGTTCATCGGAGCCCATGGCTATCATCATTACCATCTGGGTGAGGCGCCCGAAGAGGAAATGAGGAAGGATATAGAAAAGGGACTGAGTATCCTTGGAGACTGTATAGACAGGAATTCCTGGGTCATGAATTATCCCTACGGCTCATTTAATGAACGTGTTGAGGAGACCATACGCTCCCTCGGTGCGAAGATGGCCGTGACTACCGCTGTGGGAATAAACGATACGGAGAGAAACGATGCCTTTCATATCAGCAGGCTGAATACAAACGATTTCCCTCCGAAAAGCCTCCGGTTCAGGGAATACATTTAGGGAAAGGAGCCGTAGCCTCCGGTCATTTGACTACCACCCTGATCTTGTTATAAGCTATAAAAGATACTGCGGATTGGGAGAAAAAGAACTTTGGATTTTAATAAGAGAAAGATAATAGCGGAGCTCGGAATGACCCATGACGGGTCTTTAGGGCAGGCAAAATGCATGATTATGACTGCGGCTCAGTGCGGTGTTGACGCGGTTAAACTGCAGACCCATATTTCCGGGGCCGAGACCATTAGAAACGCGCCAAAGCCTCCCTATTTTAAGGGAGAGGGAAGGTATGAATTCTTTGAGCGGACAGCTTTCGATATGGAGCAGTGGAAGGAGCTCAAGGAATGCGCTATAGAGAATAAGGTGGAATTCATTTCATCTCCCTTTTCCATTGAAGCGACAGACTTCCTTCTGGAGCTTGGCATCGACTGCTTCAAGGTGCCGAGTGGAGAGATCACAAATATTCCCTATCTGGTCCACCTGGCGGAGGCGAAGGTTCCCGTCATTGTGTCAAGCGGCATGAGCTCTCTTAAGGAGCTTGACGAGTGTATGGAGATATTTTTGAAGAGAGACTGCAATGTGGCTCTTATGCAGTGTACCTCCGAGTATCCCTGTGGTCCTGAGCATGTAGGATTAAATATAATCGATCTCTTTAAGGAAAGATACCCGGGAGTTCCTTTGGGGTTCTCCGACCATACAAGCGGGGAATGGGCTTCGATCGCCGCATTCCAGAAGGGTGCTAATTTAATAGAAAAGCACTTTACCTTAAGTAAGCTTATGTACGGACCCGATGCGAAGATGTCAATGGAACCCGGTGAAATGAGCACATTATGTTCCTCTATAAAGAACCTTGAAACAGCTCTTCTTAACCCTGTGGATAAGGAGAATACGGATCAGTTTAAGGAGATGAAGGTGATCTTCCAGAAGAGCATAGTGGCGATAAGGGATATTCCGAAGGGCACTGCCATCACCGAAGATATGATAGGTTATAAAAAGCCCGGAACCGGCATCCCCACGAAGTACTATAAGGAGATCATCGGAAAAAAGACAAGGCGTGAGCTGCACTTTGACGATATTATTGGGTTTGATGATATCGAAGGCTTTGAAAAGCTGAGCGATCAGGAGTAAAGCCCGGTGTCATTCTGAGCGAAGCGAAGAATCTTATAAATAGAAGGTTAGGTAATAATGAGAAAGATTTGTGTATTTTTAGGCGGGCGCGCCAATTACAGCTCAATAAAATCAGCTATGAGGGCTATAAAGGAGCATCCTGATCTCACGCTGCAGGTTATCCTCGCCGGACAGGGCTTATCCGACAAGTTCGGTGATCTGGAGGGTATTCTTGAAAACGACGGCTTTGCCATAGATGAAAAGGTGCATATGCTTGTGGCAGGGGATAAGCCTATTTCCATGGTAAAGACAGCAGGTCTCGGGCTTCTCGGGATATCGGACGCTCTTGATCATCTGCAGCCGGATTTCCTTATAGTCGTGGGAGACAGATACGAAGTCATGGCAGCCACCATCGCAGCAGCCTATATGAATATAAGGGTCGCACATACTATGGGAGGAGAGGTGACCGGTACCATAGATGAGAGTATCCGGCACGCCATCACGAAATTCGCCCATGTACATTTTCCTGCAAATAAGGAAGCAGGAGAGCGGATAATTAAGCTCGGTGAGAGACCGGAGGATGTTTTTGTGGTGGGTTGTCCCAGAGTGGACCACGTAAAGGAGCTTCTTGACGGAGACTCATCAATGCCGCTTGATCTCTATGATACCTTCGGAGGAGTGGGTCCGGTCTTTGATCTTAAGGAGCCTTTCCTTTTAATATCACAGCATGCTGTTACGACTGAATACGGAGAGGCAAAGGACAGGATAACAAATACCATTAAGGCCTGTGTCAGGACCGGATTAAATATAATCATCCTATGGCCCAATGCGGACGCGGGAACCGAGGGAATATCAACGGGAATACGGCGTTACAGGGAAAAGTATCCGGAGGCCCGTATCCACGCGTTCAAGAATCTGCCGGCGGACATTTATACGAGACTTATGAAGAATACAGCCTGTCTCGTGGGGAATTCCTCCAGCGGGATCCGTGAGGGAGCATATATAGGCACCCCCTGCGTAAATATCGGAAGCAGACAGAACGGCCGTGAAAGAGGACACAATGTTATCGATGTCACACATGATGAAAACGGGATTTTCGAAGCCGTGAAAAAGCAGATAGAGCACGGTCCTTACCCAAGCGAACCCATATACGGTGACGGGCACGCGGGAGTACAGATAGCGGAGATACTTTCAAAGGTTGAAGTGCCCATTCAGAAGAGGATAGTTTATTAATATGGAGATACTCTCGATCATACCCGCAAGAGGCGGTTCAAAGGGGATACCGAAAAAAAATATGGCTCTGCTCTGCGGACAGCCTCTTATAAAGTATACCTTTGACGCAGCGAAGAAGAGCCGGCTTATAACGAGGAGCATACTGTCAACAGATGACGGGGACTTTGCCCGTTACGGCAGGGAAAACGGGATAGAGGTATCTATGAGGCCGGAGGAGCTTGCGGGCGACAGGACGCCAATGAAGGATGTGATAAATTATCACCTCGACGCTCTTAAAAAAAACGGCTACATACCCGATATCTTTATCCTTTTGCAGCCCACCTCGCCTTTAAGGACGGAGAGGCATATTGATGAAGCACTTCAGGGGCTTATTGATGATAGTGAGGCTGACGCCACGGTAAGTGTGGTGGAAGTGCCCCATGAGTATCTTCCAATGAAGCTTATGGAGCTTAAGGAGGACGGAAGCCTTAAGTTTTTCCGTTCCGACGGTGAAAAATATACTACGAGGCAGGAGCTTCCGCATCTTTACGCAAGGAACGGGGCGGCGGTCTATGCGGTCTATACGGAGAGCTACCGGAAGACGGGGAGCCTTTACGGCACAAGGTGCATTCCTTACCTTATGAAGCCGGAGGAGTCGGTGGATATCGACACTTCCTTTGACCTGTTTCTCGCGGAGAGTATATTGAGGGATTTTTCAAGATGGAAGCCATCCTGAGCGAATGAATGTCATCCTGAGCGTCAGCGAAGGATCTTTCCAACAGGTTATCAAAGATTCTTCGTCGCTTCGCTCCTCAGAATGACAAATGGGAATGCTCCTCAGACTGAGCGCCGGCGAAGGAATAAAGAGAGGTTTACATAAATTGGGATACACTGAAGTTGAATTTGAGCACGATGCGGTATTTCTCGTGACCGGAGGAGCGGGCTTCATAGGCTCGAACCTCTGTGAAGCCCTGTTAAAAAAGGGTCACAAGGTTAAATGCCTTGACGACCTTTCCACGGGAAAGAAGGAAAACACCGATATTTTCGCCTCTGATCCGAATTACGAATTCATAAAGGGCGACGTGAAGGATCTTGATACCTGCATGAGAGCCTGTGAAGGCGTAACGTATGTTATGCATGAGGCGGCCTGGGGCTCTGTTCCGAGAAGCATTGAAATGCCCCTTTTTTACGAGGAGAATAATATCCGCGGTACCTTAAATATGATGGAGGCCGCAAGACAGCAGGGGGTAAAGAAATTTGTCTATGCCTCCAGCTCTTCCGTGTACGGGGATCATCCCGTTCTCCCCAAAAAAGAGGGACAGGAGGGCAACCTTCTTTCACCCTATGCCCTTACCAAAAGGGCGACGGAAGAATACGGGAAGCTTTACTATAAGCTCTACGGTCTCGATACCTACGGACTCCGCTACTTCAATGTTTTCGGGAGACGTCAGGATCCGGAGGGAGCGTACGCTGCGGTTATACCGAAATTTATAAGGCAGCTCCTTAGTGACGAGCGCCCCACCATAAACGGGGACGGGAAACAGAGCAGGGATTTCACCTATATCGAAAATGTGATAGAGGCAAACCTGAAGGCCTGCGCCGCTCCGAAAGAGGCAGCGGGGGAAGCCTACAACGTAGCATACGGCGGCAGGGAATATCTGATCGATATCTATTATCTCCTCTGTGAAGCGCTGGGCAAGGATATCGAGCCTGTATTCGGCCCGGAAAGGCCGGGAGATATCCGCCACAGCAATGCGGACATCAGTAAAGCAAAAGAAAAATTAGGCTATTCACCGGAATATGATTTTGAGCGGGGAATAAAGGAAGCGATAGAGTGGTACAGGGAAAATCTTTGAATATAAAGGAAACAGGGCTTAAAAAAATCAGCGGATACATAATTACGCTTGCGGCACCGGTGATAATGTTTTTCCTGCTACAATGCTGTGTCCAGTTTCCGGCGACCGGAATACAGGAGGAGAACGCCTTTTTTTCCTGTATCTGGATGGAGGCTCTGAGCCTTACCCTGATCCTTTTTTCCGGAAGCATAAAGATACCTTTGGCAGCACTTTCACTTTTCTTTTTACTGCTTGGAACCGCAGAGCACTATGTTTACAGGTTCCGGGCCTCCTTTCTTACACCAATTGATTTTTTTTCTGCGGGTACGGCCTTTAACGTAGCGGCAAATTATGACTTCACCCCGGATCCCGCCCTTATCTTTGTATTTGTCTCCTTTATTATCCTGACAGCACTTATCATTTTCCTATGTCCTTCCGGAAGGGATGTAAAGTTTTTCGCAAACACCTCATTGCGGCTTACCTATGCCTGTATTTTTCTGATAAGCCTTGTGGGAATGACGCAGTATATCAGACATTACGACCGTTATGAAAATAAGGCTCTGGATATCAGCGATAATGCCTTTCACTCCTACAGGAATAACAGAAGGGAAGGAGTGATCATCCGTCTTCTCTATGATTCGGGATATATTTTTGTAAGGGAGCCGGAGGGATACTCGGCTTCCCGGGAGGAGGAGATCCTGAAGGAATACGGGGAAAAGGCGGCAGGAGCTGTTCCGGCAAAGGAGGAGCTTCCGGATATAGTTGTTGTCATGAACGAATCCTTTTCAGATCCTTCCCTTGTCGGCCCCATTGAAACAAATACGGATTATATGCCTTTTGTACACTCGCTTCAGGAAGGAAGGGAGAATACGGTGACAGGAGTGATCAATGTTTCGGTGCAGGGAGGAAATACCCCGAATACCGAATTTGAGTTTCTGACAGGATGTTCCATGGCCTTTCTTCCCAGGGGGTCAATACCCTTCCAGCAGTATCTGACCCACGATATTCCTGCTATGCCGAGGTATTTGTCCTCCATGGGTTATGAGACCGTCGCCATGCATCCCTATCTTTCAAACGGCTGGAACAGGACAAGAGCCTATCCCTATCTCGGTTTTTCCGATATGAAGTTCCTGGAGTATTTTGAGGAAATGGATCCGGAGTACGTGAGGGAATATATCTCGGATAAGTTCTTTTTATCGGCCATAAGGGATGAGGTTGACAGGAGAAATGATGACGGACCGGTATTCTCATTTAATGTCACCATGCAGAATCACAGCTCCTATTCCAAGGATTATGATAATCTGAAAAGGGATATCAGGATCCTTTCGGATGAGGATACGCCTTATCTTCATGAGATGGAAAACTATCTGAACCTTGTAAAGCTCTCGGATGATGCCTTCAGGGAAATGGTGGAGTATTACGAGGGCTCCGACAGAAAGACCCTTCTCGTATTTTTCGGGGATCATCAGCCTCCGACCATAAATTACGAGCCGGTATTTCATAATCTGGGGACAGACCGGAGAAATCTGAGCCAGGAAACGGAATGGGATATTTACAGGGTTCCCTTTGTGATCTGGGCAAATTATGACATTGAGGAAGAAAGCGGTATCGAAACAAGCGTGAATTATCTCGGGAATCTGGTAATGAAAAAAGCAGGGATCCCTCTTTATGATTTCAGAAGTTATTTAGATGAGCTTTCCAATGAGGTTCCGGTGGTCTCTGCCGTAAGGACCGTGGATAAAAACGGACAGAGCAGGAATACGGGTGAGGAGGAGCCGGATCTGAGCGAATACGGCAGGCTTCAATACTATGAGCTGTTTGACGGAAAAGCTGAATAATAAAATAAGGAAACGGACGGCAGCGGGGGCTGCACTGTTTCTCCTGATACTCGTATTTGTCATCCTTTCCTTCATAAAACGGAGCAGGGGTGATGCCGGGTACTCCTGGGTAAAGGATACAAGATATATAGTCCATGCCCTCGGGGGGATAGACGGGGATCAATATACGAACAGCAGGGAGGCTCTTATCAATTCATATGAAAGGGGAGGCAGGGTCATTGAGGCAGATATCGAATATACCTCCGACGGGGAGCTCGTACTCATACATAACTGGAAAAGGAAGACCCTGAAAAACCTCTTCGGCTATGAGACCGAATCGGAAGAAGAGCCGCTCTCTTTAAGCACCTTTAAGGAAATGAAGGTTTACGGGAAGTACACTACAATGACATTCCGTGAGCTTATGGAGTTTATGAAGGAGCACAGGGATATGATGCTGGTGCTGGACGGAAAGTACGGGGAAGAGGCTGATGTCCGGAGGCAGTACGGTGATATCTATAAAACCGCTTCTCTTTATGATCCGGAGATCCCCGACAGAATGATACCCCAGATCTATAATGAAGAGATGTATTCCACTATTATGGAGATATATGACTGGAAGAGCGTGATCTTTACCTGGTATCAGCTTGACGGGGACACACTGGATCCGGAAAGGATATTCAGATTCTGTGATGAAAACAATATAAGGGTATGTACTATGGAGGATGAAAAGGAGAACCCTCTTATAGACAGAACGGCATCAAAGTATGACATAAATATCTATGTCCATACCATTAACGATGAGAATGTAAGGGACAGGCTGTTTGATTCGGGTGTTGCAGGGATCTATACGGATTTCCTGTTTGATAAATGACCGGGCTTGAAACAGGACCCTTTCCCGGCATATGAAATGACGGTAAAAACAATGGAAGAAAATAAGCAGATAAACAGGATGGCAGGAATAACAAATACGGTTCTTTTCATCATATATCCCGTTCTGACGTACTTCTTAAGTTCCTATGCCATGTATGAGAAGTTCTGGGGGGAAAACCCGAAAACTGCGGCTGCAAATATTCTTTTTTTTGAAATCCTTCTTTTCTTTCTGTTTTGCATATTAAATAAGGCAAAAACAGCCATGCGGCTGGAGCTTATCCTTTTCTGGCTGTTCGGAATAATAAACGCCTACCTTTACAGATTCAGGCGAAGCTACTTAAGACCCTGGGATATTACCTCCGTAGGTACTGCGGCGAACGTTGCGGAAAACTATGACTATACCCCTGAGATACGGATGACGGTATCACTACTGATACTGATCCTTCTGGTGTTTGCGGCGCGTTTCTGCAGTCTTGAAGCTGATACATTATTCAAAAAAAGACGTCCCTTACGGGCAGCAGGAGCCCTTCTTTCTCTCTGCCTGATCCTTTCTATGACCTTCCTCGCCCAGAGGGATACGGTTAAGGATATGCTTGGGATCTATACCACCTTCTTTGATTCAAAGGGAATGATGAAAAAGAACGGAATAGCATTGAATTTTCTGTATCAGATGAAATATCTGAACGTGGAGAAGCCGAAGGGATATAATAAGAAGGAACAGGAGGAGCTGCTTTCTTCCTACGGCGTTGACAGCGCCGCTCCGGAAAATCTGCCGGATATAATAGTTATCATGGATGAGGCTTTTTCGGATCCGGCTGTGGACGGGGATTTTTCCGTTAATGAGGACTATATGCCCTTTTTCCATTCCCTTCAGGAGGGGAGGGAAAATACGGTCACCGGATACATAAATGTGTCTGTGAACGGCGGTAATACTCCCAATACGGAATTTGAATTTCTGACGGGAAACACCCTGGGCTTCCTTCCGGAGGGGAGCATTGCTTTTCAGCAGTTTGTCCGCCGTGCCATAGACTCGATACCTCATTATCTGAAGGGCTATGGCTACAGGAGCTTTGCATCACATCCGTACAAGGCAAGCGGCTGGGACAGACCAAGGGTATATCCGCTGCTTGGTTTTGATGAGATGTACTTTAAGGAATATTTTGAAGAGCTGGATCCGAAGCTTGTGAGGAATTATATTTCGGATGAGTCCCATTTTGAAGCGGTATCCGCTCTCATGGATGAATTCGGAAAAGAAGGACCGGTCTTTTCCTTTAATGTGACGATGCAGAACCATTCAAGCTATTCAAAGGAGGATTACGACAATTTTGAACGTCTCATAAATGTCCGGGTTCCGGAGGGGAAAGAGGAACAGGCCGTTACGATGGATAATTATCTCTCCCTTATGAAATACAGTGATGATGCATTGGGTAAGCTCATAAAGAAATATGAGGAGCGTGACCGGAAAACCATGATCGTATTCTTCGGGGATCATCAGCCGGAGGCCGCCACCTTTGACGTTATGTGGGAAGAAAACGGAAAGTACTGGGACGGTCTTTCGGAAGAGGATCAAGTGAATACCTACCGTGTTCCCTTTGCCATATGGGCGAATTTTGATATAGATGAAATGTCCGGGATCGAGACAAGTGCCGATTATCTGGGAAATCTGATGCTTAAAGAAGCCGGTTTTTCCCTTCCTCCCTACAGGGATTTCCTGGAAGCCTTTTCAAAGGAACATCCTGTGGTATCCGCGGTCCGTTATGTGGACGATAAGGGAAATTCCGTGATGCATGACGACTGGGGAGATGCCCTTATCGAATATCAGAAAATGCAGTATTATGAGCTGTTTGATGCGCCTGAACCGCAGGATCAGTGATCTGTTTCTTTCTCAAGCTCCTCCTCTATCCATTCCGCCCGCATCTTAAGCCACTCCGAAAGCCATTTTAAGTGGCTTTCATAGGAGGTGTCGCCGTAGACCTCGGCTATCTTATTATTCTCTTCACGGTTCAGTACATCCCAGCGGATGAAATTCATCTCCGCACTCTGTCTTATGTTTTCTATCCTTTCCGGAAGCTCCTCCGAAGCCTTCAAAAAGATACTGCCAAGATCATATTTTTCATATGTTATGTAAACCATATCCGTAAAGACCGGATTCTTAAAAAGACTCTTATAATAATCCTGCTCCCTGGCGGTCCAGCCGTTTGGCCAGAGATAATCCTCCTCCCTGAAGGGCATCTCTATTATGCCTGTGGTCCTGTCATAGTCCCAGGCCGGACCGAAGTACATAAGGTCCTCATCGCTTTTTCGGTACAGGTAAACGCTTCTGAGAGTGGGATCCGTGGTCTTTGAGAACTCCTGCAGCCAGTAATAGCGGCAGAGGGAATCGAGGTCTATGCCGGACAGGTCCGATCCGGGATCGTAGAGCTCATTTACCGCAGTCTGAAGATAAGGCGCGGCTCTGTCTATGACGGCGCGGTCCCTGCAGTCACGTACCTCGCCGTATATCTTAGAGTACTCTTCCGTACCTTTTTTTGATTCGTCATCATAGAGAAAAAATGAGTAGGAGTCCTTATCCATGCCGATCCGGTAGAGATAGTCATTATTATCGATATCAACTCTGTCCCTTCCCTTTTCAACCCTGGTGCAGAGTGAGTAGCAGCCTCTGTATTCGCCGTTGATAAAGAGATCGGTCTGCCTTAGCTCCGGGGTGTATTTTAGCCCCATCTCACGGGCCAGGGACAGGAAGACCTCGTTCCTTAGAAGCGAGTGGTCGGATGCATTGGCCAGAAGAACCCATTTCTCTGCCCTTCCCATGGATAAAAGATCCTTCGGCTTTGCAAGCTCCGCCTGGTAGGATTTTTTGTCCTCGGTCCAGCTGGTGTTTCCCCTTCCCCGGAGGGTCACGGCTTCACGTGTGACATTGCCGTCGGGCTCATACAGTTCAAAGCTTCCCCGGGTACTTTTCGAGTGGTCCTCCGATCCCTCGATCTCATCAAGGGAGGGCTGGGAGGGAGCGATGCTTATATTTACAGAGGGAAGTGAGGATTTAAGGGCAAAGACTTCAGTGCCGTTCATATCAAAGCTTCCGTCAGAAAAATCGTGGGTGAAGCGCTGAAGGGGCAGGCCGCTTTCATCGGTGGAATAGAAGGTGAGATGCCCGGTATCCGCACCGCAGGGAAGGAAGATATAAAATCCGCCGGAGTTTGAGAATCCCTTTACGTCGAAGAACAGTCCGGGGTTTTCGTTCTGCGGGACCAGGATGCCTGAAGGAGAGACAGCTGCCGTATTATCCGGGGTCTTTAAGGGTCTGGAATAATAAAAAGCCGCACCGGTTATTACGGCTATTGAGAGTATTATCGATAAAAGCAGCAGTATCTGGATATTTGGATTGTCTTTCCTGTCCTTCATGCCAGGTATTTTACCATATCCGGGTCTTTGATGTCATTATTGGGGATGGATATAAAAAGATTCTGATTGTCATTTTTCTGGCTGCGCTCTCAGAATGACAATTGCCCTCTTATGTGCTACAATGGAAAACGGTGAGCCGCGATGGAGCGGCAGAAGGCAGGGCTGACCGGGTAGGAGAAAGGGAGTTAACCGGCGGTCCATAACAGGTCACATAAAAACATGGAGGAAGAAACAAAATGGCAAAAAAGTGGGTCTATATGTTCAGCGAAGGCGACATGACGATGCGTAACCTTTTGGGAGGAAAGGGCGCAAATCTGGCGGAGATGTCCAGCATAGGACTTCCGGTTCCACAGGGCTTTACCATCACAACGGAAGCCTGCACCCAGTACTATGAGGACGGCCGGAAGATCAATGATGAGATCATGGGCCAGGCAATGGAAGGTGTAAAGAAGATGGAAGAGCTGAACGGAAAGAAGTTCGGCGATCTTACAAATCCTCTCCTCGTTTCGGTCCGTTCAGGTGCCCGTGCATCAATGCCCGGAATGATGGATACCATCCTGAACCTGGGACTTAATGACGAAGTCGTTGCAGCAATGATCAAGGGAAATCCCGATCCCGCATTTGAAAGATTCGTATATGATTCATACCGCCGTTTCATTCAGATGTTCTCTGATGTGGTAATGGAGGTAGGAAAGAAGTACTTCGAGCAGCTGATCGATGCAATGAAGGAAAAGAAGAACGTTAAATTTGACGTAGACCTTACAGCAGCTGATCTCAAGGAACTGGCTGACCAGTTTAAGGATGAATATAAGAAGCAGCT
>CADCQV010000010.1 GCA_902803625.1 uncultured Lachnospiraceae bacterium | reverse complement strand
TGTTAACAATGACTTCGTTGCACGTGGATACCTTATCATCCGTACAGCTCATGAGCTCGGATGTAAGTCCTTCGTTCACATTTCATTCCCCAGACATATGGCATATGAGACCATGAGCCGTCGTGTGGCTATCATGAAGGAAGCTTGTAAGGAGTTCGGCATGGCCTTCGTGCTTGAGACAGCTCCCGATCCGACAAGTGAGGTCGGAGTTGCAGGCGCACAGGCATATATCCTTGAGAAGGTGCCTGAGTGGGTTGAAAAGTACGGCAAGGAGACAGCTTACTTCTGTACAAATGATGCTCATACAGAGCCCCTTTTAAAGCAGCTTTTAGAGTACGGCGGATACTTCATCGAAGCAGACCTTCCCTCACCTCTTATGGGATATCCCGGAGCTCTGGGAATCGACCTTACAGAGGAGGCAGGAGATTTCGAGAAGATCCTTGCAAAGGTTGAAAGCGCAGTTGTTGAAAAAGGCGGTGCAGGACGTTTCGGAACCTGGGCTTATTCATACGGCTATACTGTTTCGGCAGGACTTGCACAGCACGCCATGAACGTTATCGACGGAAAGAGCGAGCTGGCCGATATCGACGATATCTCGGCAGCTTACGAGGTATTCTCTCCCAAGGCTCACTGGAACGGCTCCAATTATACCAATGCCGAGACCGGAGTTAAGGCTGACAACACCTTCCTTATCTATCAGGATACCTACATCATGGGAGATCCCGGAAAGTACATGGGTTCAACCGAGGTAGAGGTTCCCGAGAAGTACTTTACTACGAAGTAATTCAGTATACAGCCGCTTATATCTCAGATTGAGATGCCCCCACCTCTAAGCAAATCGCAGGCGGGGCGGGACTTGAAATAAGCGGATAACGGATCAGAGTGGGGAGACTTAAGGTCTCCCCATATTTAAGGATATAAGTCGGAAAGGTTATTAAGAAGAAATGGATAATGCACCTCTTCTTGAAATGCGCAATATAAAGAAGGACTTCTTCGGCAATCAGGTCTTAAGCGACATCAATCTCACCCTTAAGGAGGGAGAGGTCATAGGACTTGCAGGAGAGAACGGTGCAGGTAAATCTACGCTGATGCGTATACTTTTCGGTTCCGATGTGATAAGGGAAACGGGAGGATACGGCGGCGAGGTTCTGATACAGGGAGAAAAGGCGGACTTTCAGTCACCTTTTGATGCAATAGCAGCCGGTATCGGAATGGTACATCAGGAGTTTTCACTGATACCCGGATTTACTGCAACGGAGAATATCTTATTAAACCGGGAATCAAAGAAAAAAAGCGTATTATCAGAACTGTTCAGCGACCGTATGGATACGCTTGACAGAAAAGACATGGAAAGACGCGCCGCTGAAGCGATTCAGAAAATGGGCGTTAATATAGATGGCAGCATGCTTATAAACAACATGCCTGTCGGACATAAGCAGTTTACGGAGATCGCAAGAGAGCTGTCAAAGGAGCAGTTGAAGATACTGATACTTGACGAGCCCACAGCCGTACTTACGGAGAAGGAGGCGGAGGCCCTCCTTGATTCCATAAGGGGAATGTCAAGGCGCGGGATCGCCGTTATTTTTATTACCCACAGGCTCCATGAGATACTGGAGGTCTGTGACAGGGTCGTCGTAATGAGAGACGGAGTGGTGGTTGGAGATGACCCTGCCGATAAAACAAGCGAGGCGAACATCACAAAGCTTATGGTGGGCCGTGAGGTTTCCATAGAGCGGGTGTCAGCTGAGGGTGAAGAGAAAAAGCCTGAAATAAATGAAGAAAATGCTGACATAATCTTATCAATAAAGAATCTCTGGGTTGATATGCCGGGAGAGACCGTAAGGAACGTAAATCTGGATGTAATTGACGGAGAGATCCTGGGTATCGGAGGACTCGCGGGACAGGGAAAGCTCGGTATCCCGAACGGGATAATGGGTCTTTATGATGCCGGGGGAAAGGTGGTATTCAACGGTCAGGAGATCCCCCTAAATTCTCCCAGGAAATGTCTTGATGCCTCCATTGCCTTTGTATCGGAGGACAGAAGAGGAGTGGGTCTTCTACTGGACGAGAGTCTGGAATGGAACATATCCTTCCCTGCGATGCAGGTACAGAATAAATTCCTGAAAAAGTACCTCGGAGGTCTCATCACCTGGCGTGATGACAGGGCTATACATGAGGTAACAAAAAAGTATATAGACGAGCTTCAGATAAAGTGTACCGGAACAAGGCAGAAGGCAAAGGAGCTTTCGGGAGGAAACCAGCAGAAGGTATGTCTTGCAAAGGCTTTCGCTCTCGGACCGAAGCTTTTATTTGTAAGCGAGCCCACGAGAGGCATAGATGTGGGCGCGAAGAAGCTGGTACTGGAGGCTCTAAAGAGCTTTAACAGGGATAACGGGGTCACGGTAGTTATGATCTCTTCTGAGCTTAATGAATTAAAGGCGACCTGCGACCGTATCGCCATTGTTTCCGGAGGAAGGATAGCGGGGACACTTCCCGCAACGGTTCCTGTGGAGGCGCTTGGTACACTTATGATAAGCCAGGTTGTGTGAGGTAAGGATAGATACTATGGAAGAAAACAGTATAAATTCAAGTGGAAGAATAAAGGGCCTGATACAGGACTTCGGGCTTCCGAGGCTCATCATAACAGGCTTTCTGATCCTCTTATTGATCGTGGCACCGATAGTCGGAGCGGATCTTCCCACACAGATATCAAATATTATTAACCGCTTCAGCTGGAACGGGATACTGGTGCTTGCAATGGTGCCTATGGTCCACTCCGGCTGCGGCTTGAATTTCGGACTGCCCTTAGGAATAATATCAGGCCTTCTCGGTGCGACGATATCCATAGAGCTTGGCTTTACCGGACCCGTATCATTCTTTATGGCGGTTCTGATTTCGACACCCTTCGCCATTGTATTCGGCTCACTCTACGGCTGGCTCTTAAATAAGATAAAGGGCGGAGAGATGATGATAGCCACTTATGTGGGTTTCTCATCGGTGTCCTTAATGTGTATGATGTGGCTTTTACTTCCTTATCACAGTCCCAATATGGTCTGGGGTATGGCAGGAAAGGGCCTCCGTACCACGATAAGCCTGGAGGGATATTATAAGGAGGCTCTCGCTGATATCCTGCAGATAAATATCGGAAATCTGATGATACCTACAGGTGCGATCCTATTCTTCGCTCTCCTTGCCTTCCTTATGTGGGCCTTCCTTCACACAAAGACCGGAACGGCCATGACTGCCGTGGGATCAAATCCGGATTTCGCAAGGTCGGCGGGAATAAATGTAGATAAGATAAGGCTCATTTCGGTAGTTATGTCAACCTGGCTTGCCGCCATAGGGATACTCGTGTACGAGCAGGGCTTCGGATTTATCCAGCTCTATATGGCTCCCTTCTATATGGCTCTTCCGGCGGTTTCCGCAATCTTAATAGGCGGGGCTTCGGTCAATAAGGCATCGATAATGAATGTGGTCATAGGAACCATTCTGTTCCAGGGAATAGTCACAATGACGCCTACCGTAATGAATAATATGATACATCTCGATATGAGTGAGGTTATAAGGATAATCGTTTCCAACGGAATGATCCTCTACGCTCTTACGAGGAAAACGGAGGGATCAAAATGAATAAGACGAATTTAGGTGATATATTCAGACGCTTCTCCGTTCCGCTGATGTTTGTCCTTATCTGTGCGGTGTGTGCCCCTATTTCAGGGCTTTCTCCGAGCTACCTTGCAAACGAGATAGTGACCCGTATGGGCAGGAATGCCTTTCTCATCCTGAGTCTCCTGATCCCTATTATGGCGGGAATGGGACTGAATTTCAGTATGACCCTCGGGGCCATGGCGGGAGAGATAGGACTTATCCTTGTATCCGACTGGCAGATAGTCGGTATCCCGGGCATGGTACTTGCAATGATAATCTCTGTTCCCATATCGGCTCTTCTCGGGCTTTTCTGCGGAAAGGTCCTCAATATGGCCAAGGGCAGGGAGATGATCACAAGCTACATAATAAGCTTCTTTATAAACGGTATCTACCAGCTGGTGGTTCTCTATCTCATGGGACCCGTGATACCGATAAAGCACAGCAACATCAAGCTGCCAAGGGGCTACGGTGTCAGAAACACGGTTTCACTTCTCAGTATGAGGCAGAAGCTGGATAATCTGATACCTCTCACAATAGCCGGGGTAAAGATCCCCGTTGCCACCTTTATAGTTATCTTCCTGCTCTGCCTTGTGATCATCTGGTTCAGAAAGACGAAGCTCGGACAGGATATGAGAGCGGTGGGACAGGATATGGAGGTTTCAAAGGATGCCGGAATAAACGTTGAGGGCACCAGGATCATTTCAATGGTGATATCCACTGTATTTGCCGGCGTGGGTATGATAATATATCTTCAGAATATGGGAAATATCGCAACCTACAGCTCCCACTCCCAGATAGGAATGTTCTGTATCGCAGCTCTTCTGGTGGGTGGTGCCTCAGTTGACAAGGCTTCAATAGGAAACGTATTCCTTGGCATAATTCTTTTCCACACCATGTTTATCGTGGCACCGAAGGCCGGAACGGTCATCACGGGTGATTCCATGATAGGAGAGTACTTCCGCGTATTTGTTTCATATGCGGTAATCACGGTAGCTCTTATCATGTATGAAACAAATAAGAGAAAGAATAAGAGCAGGGCCGGTGAGGAGCTGGCCCGGGCGCAGGAGGAAGAAAATGAAGGGGCAGCCTGATAAAAAAAGAATTCTGATCCGCACAGCTGCCATCATTGTTGTGGTTGCTGTCGCTGCGGCTATGTTTGTCATAGGAAGGGGTCATACTGTATACTTTGATAATAAGGTTCTGGAATACAATGGTAAGGAATACAAAGGACCATACAGCATCGAGGTTCAGGTTGACGGAGAAAAGGTAGCAAAATTAAAGGACGGAGAGCGTGGCATGACTCCCACCATGGGGCAGAATTTTTCCATGGACCTTATCATAAAAGAGGAAAAGGGAGGAGAAGAGAAGAAGGTCAGGGCCGGTCTTCCTCTCCCCTACAATATGGACGGCATTATTATTAATCTTCCGGCGCTTTTAAGTGGGCTTCCTGAGGATGCATATATGTCGGAATTCATTCCCACACCCTCGGATGAGGAGCTGGAGGATGAGGAGGTCGTCACCGATGAGATGGAAGGACTTATGAATTTCGGTGAAGACGGAGAACAGCAATAGTTTTAGGGATTTTTCCTAAGGAAAGGAGGCAGAAGAGATGAAGAGGATAAAGATTTCCGTTTTTTTTGGGCTGACGGCTCTTGCCACCCTGCTTTTATCGTGGGCGGTTTTTGCCGCAGATGTGCATGTGACCTATGTGACCCCGAAGGGTCTTTATACGGTGGCAGCCCCTGCAGGCTCCAATATGACCTGGATGGGACCCACGGATATCAATGTTGACGGCTATGCCTTCTGCGGATGGGATGTTTCCCTTGCAAATGTAAAGCAGGACACGGTTACGAAAGCGGTTTATCTTCCTAAGGGCGGAACCACCGAGACAGCTGATATCTGTTATACCTGGCAGACCCTTCCTTCGGGAGTTTTGAGCTATTCCAATGTTACGAGTGCGACCCTGCCCAAGGAGACCGCAAACTTAAAGAATGTTCCGACTCCTATGGAAAAAACCGGTCCCCTTACCGCTGCACAGGTGATCGCCTTAAATCCCGTGGGGATTCCCGGAAAAACCTGTGTCGTTAAGTGGTATAACGGCTCCACCGGGGAGCTCTGGAAGGCTGATGTGGTTCGTTACGGTGATTCACTTCCACAGCCCGAGGATCCCTGCATAAACGGACTTGAATTTACGGGATGGGACGGCAGCTGGACCAATATTACCGAGGATCGTAATATCGTAGGAAGCTTTTATAAGAATTATAAGGTAAAGTATATCTGTGAGGTATGCGGAGAGACCCTGGGAGAGGTCATGATACGTGAAAACGACGAGGTTCCCAGATTCCCGAGACAGCATATTTTACATGACCATAATAAAGAGGATCATCACTTCAAGGGCTGGTTCGATCCCGTCCTTCAGAGTGACGGGTATACCGTGGTAGTTCTTGCGGACTATGACCATATTGAGCGTCATAAGGACTACGGTATAGCCAAGGATGAGGAAGTGGACGAAAATTCCAAGTATAACCGTGAAGAGAAAGACTGACGAGCGTCCCATATTTGTAATAGGACATAAAAACCCGGATACAGACTCCGTATGTGCGGCGATCGCATATGCGGAGTTAAAGCGGCAGATTACCGGAAAGAATTATATTGCGGCGCGCTGCGGACATCTGAATGAGGAGACACATTATGTGCTTGACCGCTTCGGGGTCCAGCCGCCGGTCTATATTACTGATGTCCGTGCCCAGGTCAGGGATATGGATATGCACACCCTTTCGGGGGATTCTGCGCTTCTTTCCCTCAATAAGGCCGGGGAAATGATGCATGAAGCCGGGGTGGTAACACTCTGCATCACGGAAAACGGGAAGCTTTCGGGCATTGTCACTTCAGATGATATTGTCAGGGCCTATATGGATGTCTATGATGACAGGATTTTGTCAAAGGCCCGCACTCCTTATGAAAACATTATCGAGACACTTGACGGTGATATAATCGCTGGAGACAGGACTTTTGTCATGGAGTCCGGGAAGGTTGTGATAGCGGCAGGAAGCCCCGAAACCCTGGAGGACGCTCTCGAGGAGGGGGATCTTGTCATACTGGGGAACCGCTATGATACCCAGCTCTGCGCGATAGAGATGGGTGCAGGCTGTCTCATTATCTGTGACGGCGCAAAGGTGTCGGCATCCATTACAAAGCTTGCAGTGGAAAAGGGGACAGGGATAATAGTCACGCCGCACAATACCTTTACGGTGGCGAGGCTTATCCATCAGAGTCTCCCTGTCAGCTGCATTATGAAAAAAGAGGGGCTTATTTCCTTCCGGATGGACGAATACATTGAGGATATCGAGCCCACCATAACACAGATGAGACACCGCTATTTTCCTGTGCTGGACAAAAGGGACAATTTTGTCGGCATGATTTCCAGAAGGAATTTCATGGGCGTGAAAAAGAAGCAGCTTGTCCTCGTTGACCACAATGAGAAAAGCCAGGCTGTCCGCGGTATGGAGGACGCGGAGATCCTGGAGATAATAGATCATCACAGACTCGGAACCGTTAATACGCTTTCTCCCGTGTTCTTCAGGAATCAGCCCTTAGGCTCTTCATCCACAATCATCTGGCAGATGTATAATGAAAATAATGTAAAGATAAGCCCGGGGATCGCCGGTCTTCTTCTTTCCGCCATTCTGTCGGACACTCTCATGTATAAAAGCCCTACCTGTACGGAAACAGACTGTATAGCCGGAAAAGAGCTTTCGGAGATCGCAGGCGTCGATGCCGGGAAGTTTGCACGTGAAATGTTCCGCGCCGGGTCGAATCTTGAAAAAAAGACCGCGGACGAGATCATCAGACAGGATTTCAAGCGTTTTTCCATTGGTGAAAAAACCATAGGCATCGGCCAGATAAATGCCATGGATACAGAGGAGCTTTCACTTATCCGTGAAAAGATACTTCCGGTCCTTAACGAGAAAAGAAGTGAAGCAGGGATTGATATTGTTTACTTCCTTTTGACGGATATCATCGGGGAGAATTCCGAGGTACTCCTCGCCGGGAAGGAAGGAGCCAGGATCATAGAGAATGCCTTTTCCTGTCAGGTGGAGGACGGCGTGAAAGCAATGCTCCCGGGGGTAGTATCCAGAAAGAAGCAGTTCCTCCCTGCGATACTCGAGGTAATGCAGAGCTGACACCAGGTCTTAATGGGGAGTCAATGGGACGGCTCCAATGCCGTTAAGTTAAGCATTTTGTCATTCTGGGCGAAGCACCCCTGTCATCCTGAGCGAAGCACCCCTGTAATCCTGAGCGAAGCACCCCTGTCATCCTGAGCGAAGCGAAGGATCTTTTCTTCCGGAGAGAAAGATTCTTCGGGCTTTGCCCTCAGAATGACACTAACTTAGCTGTATTGGGACGGTTCTTTTTGACTCCTTTAGTCCCTTGACTTTGACAAATCTGCCTTCCTTGCTGTCTGTTCGACACATAACATTTCCATATACAGCCGACCCCGATAGGAAATGAAAAATCGGTGATTCTATCGGGAGATTTCTCATTTTCGGACGGAGCCGACCCCGATTGGAATTTCATAATCGGTGATTCTATCGGGAGAATTCTTTTTCTTTCACTCTCGAAAATCCACCCTTGTTTATTTCGATGTGGCAATTCCTCTGAAGATGAGAGTATCGGGGTTTCTTGTTACGGGAAATATGTATCGTGCTACTTGAACAGCACCAGAAATTAGGCTATTATTGTTCCGGATTTACTGAAATGCTATAGAATGATCTCTTGTTATTCTAGAAGGCTGCTCAGTATGCAAGGAAATATACTATGAAAAAGCAGAAAAAAAAGACCATATCAAAACCTAAGATAATAGATATTTCTATTCCGGAAAACTACTGGCAGATCATCATAGCAATAATAACCTTGATTTTGTTCTCTCTAAATTTGGTAAGGATCTTTGACAATGTCTTCTGGGGTGACGAGGCTTTTTCCATAAAACTTATGAAAATGAGCATTCCGGAAATGCTGGAGGCCACTTCAAATGATGTTCATCCTCCCTTATTTTACTTGTTATTAATGATGTTATACCGTATATTCGGAACCCATGGATGGGTATACCATCTTTCAGCCCTTCTGCCCTATGCAATCCTGTTGGTATTTTCCTGCACAGTGTTCTATAAAACATTCGGCAAGGAAACTACGTTGCTCTTTAATACTTTCATCTCCTTATTATTTAATTGTACGGTGTATAACGTGGAAGTTCGAATGTATTCCCTTTCTGCGCTTTTTTTAGTCCTTGCTTTTTATGGATATTACCTGATATTTGAGAACCCGGAAAGCATCCGGGGTTATGTTATTTTTACACTCTTTTCACTTGCTGTCGCTTACACCCATTACTTCTGCATTGTTTCCGTATCTGTTTTCTATATAGCGCTTCTAATACTGTTTGTCATGAAAAAGATTAAACTTACATATCTGCTGGCAGTTTATGGTATTACGGTTGCAGGGTATCTCCCTTGGTTTGTAATACTTCTAAAGTCTGTAAAGAGAACCTCTGACAACTTTTGGATGACCTCTACCCCCAGTTTCCAGAATAGTCTGCTTTTCATTTTTTATTCAAAAAATATCTTTTTCTCTGTAATAATGTTTATCATTACAATCGTATTTGTTGTATTTCTGATATTGGATTCTCCGGATTATTGCTATCTTCTTCCCTGTGTGCTTTCTGCTCCGGTTTCGATCATTGTAGGAAATATCGTGTCTGCCCTGATACGTCCTGTTTTCATTAACAGGTATATTTATGCAGCTTCCGTGCTCTACTGTCTGGCTTTATGCATCACCGTCGCAAGGATGAACAAAAAAGCTCTGATTACAACTCTGATCCTTGTATTTACTCTTTTTTCCTGCATACCGTCATATATTGAAACCCGACGAAACGAAAAGAATGATGATGTCAAAACTGCTTATACTCTGGATAAGATTGCTGAATGCGGTATTCCTGAAGGAACCGTGCTGACAAATAATGATTTTTTCTCCTGGACAGTATTTGAGTATTATGTTCCGGGTACTCCCTGCATAAATGTTAAGTCCGGTTTTAGTGATTTCAAGGATAATACTGCATATTATTTAGCGTGGAATAATGCCCTTTCCGATTCTGAAAATGCCTGGTTGTCAGATAATAAATATTCGGCAGAACTGATCATTTCCGACGGATTCCTAGGGAGTAATGGCTTCTACATCTACAGACTCATCCATAATAATTAGTGGGCATAGAGACGCGGCTTTAGGTCTCACCTTACTACGATTCTCTTATGAATCCATTAAAGTTCCAGATAACATATTTGGGAAATCTCCCAGCACAGTTCGCGATTCTGCTGAATATTTAAGATCCGGGTACATATGGATGGATGGGAAAACATAATCCGGTTTGTTTCCAGTTATCAGCTGCCACAACTTAATATTTATTGTATCAGCACACATAAAACACCGCCTAAATGGCATACTCCTCAATTCTCCAACCGGTTTTCCATACATTATTAAAACTGTCCATAATATTTCTCCAGGAAACATCTATTGTTGGCGGCTCACATGTTCGCTTTTTTTCTTCAACACATAATTCTGCAAAACAATGGTCATCTTCTGTTATATTGGCATCCGGGCGGAGAAGAGGAAGTCCAATTTGTTCGGGAATAAAAGTATTATCCACCATCAGACATTTTTTAATAAAATCCAAGTCTGATTCTGACATTCCTCCAGCCACAATCACATCGTTCCATTTTTTATAGTTTGATGCATCACGATACAAATATACTATTTCCGTATTCATTTCGCTATTCCTCATCTAATTAAAGCGAAGATTATGGTATTCCTTAAATTGAATAATCGCAGAAGATACAGAATCCCGAACGGAATAATTGTTTTCTCTGGTGTAGTCTGCCAATGCTTCGTAGACTGTATCATTGTGTATGCAAGGTGTTTTAGCCGTTAACTAACTACAGCATCCCCACGATCAAAAGGGATGCTGTAGTATAATACAATTCGATTGATTTACGAATTCTACTTCATCTTATAGCTTCCAGTTAGGTTGCTACCAGAGAAGGTTACCAGTTTAGCCGAGGCGTCAAACTGCCATTCTCCGTTCTTCTTAGCCTTATACTTCTTTCCTTTGAGCGTTATCGAAACACTCTTGGCAGAGCCGTTCTTCTTAAGCTTTACTTCCACGGAATCATCATCCCTGACATAATAAGGATTAATGCTGAATCGTAACCCGGATGATCCTTTTGTAGCCTTCTTTATCTCCTTATTGACCTTCTTATCCGCTCCTGAAAGCCCGATTATCTGTATTGTCTTTTTCTTCTTGTTGACCTTGATCTTGGATACCTTATAAGTGACTTCATTATAAGATACCGTCATTTCCCCGAAGAACTCAGGTGTAGGCTTTGCCTTTCCAAAGAACGGGATGGAATGGTTGTATCCAATTTTGAAGCCTCCCACTTCATCAACGGAGTAATCCATCGGCTGGTTGTCAGATACAGTTATGACATGTTTTGCCGATTCCTGATTATTGGGAACATCTGGATTATCAGGATTATCAGGGTTATCAGGGTTATCAGGATCGTCATCCGTCACCCTCTTTGTATCAACAATTACTTCGGTAACCGATCCGGGTATTGTTTTCTCGCCTTTTTTTATACCAACATAATTTTTAGTGACTATATTTGAAAAATAGCCTGTGGTAGTGGCTTTTACATTATCGCCGTCCTTCTTAATGTAAGCCTCACCGGCTCCTTTCCCGGATATGGATGCCAGACCCTTTTCATTTCCATCAATGGCGTTATCAGTCTGGACAAAAGTCTTAAATGTATAATCTGTTCCATTCATCTTTACT
This sequence comes from uncultured Lachnospiraceae bacterium, assembly GCA_902803625.1. GTDB lineage: Bacteria > Bacillota > Clostridia > Lachnospirales > Lachnospiraceae > NK4A144. The sequence continues at coordinate 1,870 of CADCQV010000010.1, read as the reverse complement.
CCGTCTTCATAAGAAAGTGTCACTTCGTCAAAACCGCTTCCTTCAACGGACATAAATCCTTTTGAACTTCCTACTGATACGTCCTGAACACTTCCCTCAAGAGTAAAGTATTCACTGTCGTCCACTTCTACTTCCATACGTGATGCATCATCCGCATCAATCGGATTAATTCTGTATATCGTCATGGTTCCAGACAGTAGTCCGTCTTCGTAAATAAGAGTCTCACCTTTGTCATTAGTTAGTCTTGTATTACCTTTCATTGAAATTACAGCGTGATCATTGTCAGTTCCATAAACACCAGCGATTTTTGCAGGTTCACTGATATAATCCGAGAACAGTTTCATATTACTCCAGTTACCAAAACCTATCCTGCTAAAATTGTTACTATTAATCTCGTTTTCATTTCCGTCTGTGAAACTGAAACTGCTATAATCCTCCGATATTATCATATATGTGAATATACCGCCATTTCCATCGTAAGAGTTCATATCATACAGTTTCACGGAATGTGTACCGTCATCCTTATCCTCACTATTTACAGCCAGTATGGCATGTCCTCCTCTCATTTCTCCTCCGGAGTATGAAAGCAGCTGAACATTGTTATTCTTAGTAGCTTCACACAGGTTTTTAAGTAAGTCCTCCAGAGACTCATTTGATGGATAACCCCTGTATACATTATGATCTTTTATAGACCTGACAAACTGGGACAGCTGATAATAATTGATTGAATCCATAAAGATTTTATCCTCTACCGGTCTGGGGATATGATAATAATCTGCTGCCGTACTTCCGGAATACTGATTTAAGCTATGAATCCCCTGGAATAACAGCCCCATAGTTGATGAGATCCCATAACAGGATCCATGCCACTCTGAATACATAGAACTCTTCACATTACTTATGACATAGGAAGGCTCACCGTTCACCAAAGCCTTATAGTATCTGTCAAAGTTTAACCTATAGTCTTTCTTCCCTGCAAACCCGCATTCGGGAATATCACCATTTGAATGATACCAGCTATTGTTATCTTTTGTCAGGACAAAACCACCTGTTTCCTCTCCCCCTCCTTCTTCTTTCCAACCGGCATAGAGTGTAATATTCCCTGTCACCGGAGTATTAAAATCATATTTATCTGTCAGCGAGGCATTTGTATACCATCCAGTAAAGACATATCCTTCCTTTTCAGGGTCAGATGGTTTTGTGATATATCCGTTCTTTGCTACTGTCTGGGTGTATATTACTTCACTATCTGATACGAACGATACGGTATGTTCCGTTGATGATCCCTCTGAAACAACCTTTACAGTACAAGAGGTGGATCTGTTTCCCTTTTCCGTGGTTGCTATTATGGTAGTAGTTCCAATATTCCTGGCTTCAACAAGACCATTGGTAACCGTGGCAAAATAATCGTTTTGTACAGTCCATTTAATTCCCGGTTTGGTCGCATTTTCGGGATACATTTCTATATCAGCGATTAGTTTTTCGCTTTTTCCTACCTCTATCTCAATTTCAGATTTATTCAGAGCAATGGCTACAACAGCGGTTTCTGAGCGCTGACGATTATCCCCAGCCCAGTCATAATTCTCAACAACAGCATTAGAAGGAGAGGATTCCACGACAATATCGTATAAGCCTTCCATTTCACTGGGTTTTGAGAGATAGAAGGCATTGCTTCCAATCTGGCTAATATTGTCAGGAATGATAACATGTACAAGTTTTGTACATCCGTAAGCAAATTTACTGGAAAGGTTCTGGGTCTTGTTCGATAGTGTTATCGAGGTCAGCTGCGGACACCAGGCAAACGGTCCCCCTGTTGACGTATATTCAGTAATCGTTATGGCATTTGGATCTCCGGAGCCTGTATAATCCT
>CADCQV010000009.1 GCA_902803625.1 uncultured Lachnospiraceae bacterium | reverse complement strand
TTCTGTCTATGTTATCGCTTCCAATCTGGATGCTTTGCAGAAGTACGCTTCGAAGGATGTGGAAAAGAAGCCGAAGCTAAATAAACTTGGAGGAAATGAATGGGCAAAGACCAAGGCAAAGGTCAATTCTGCAGTAGCCGGTGTTGCGAAGCATCTGGTGGATCTGTATTCGGAGCGTCAGCATTCCGAAGGCTTTTCCTTTGCTCCTGACACTGTCTGGCAGAGGGAATTTGAAGAAATGTTCCCATTTGAGGAAACAGAGGATCAGAATCTCGCCATAGAAGCCGTAAAGCATGATATGGAAAGCAAAAAGATAATGGATCGGCTGATCTGCGGTGATGTAGGCTTCGGAAAGACCGAGGTTGCCATACGTGCTGCCTTTAAGGCGGTTCAGGAGAATAAGCAGGTTGCCCTTCTGGTTCCGACCACTATTCTCGCCGAACAGCACTACAATACCTTCCGGGAAAGAATGAAGGACTTTCCTGTGACTATTGAGCTTCTCTGCCGGTTCCGCTCAACCACCGAACAAAAGAAAACCATTGAAAAACTGAAAAAAGGGACCGCGGATATTGTCATCGGCACACACAGACTCCTTTCAAAAGATGTGTGCTTCAAGGATCTGGGACTCCTGATCATTGACGAAGAGCAGCGTTTCGGTGTTTCCCACAAGGAAAAAATAAAAGAAATACGGCGTAATGTTGACGTTCTCGCGCTTACCGCCACTCCGATCCCCAGAACCCTGCATATGAGTCTCGTAGGGATCCGGGATATGAGCGTACTTGAGGAAGCTCCGAGGGACAGAATGCCCATCCAGACCTTTGTAATGGAATATAATGACGAAATGGTAAGAGAAGCCATAAACCGGGAAAAAGCCCGGGGCGGCCAGGTCTATTTCGTACATAACAGGGTAAATGATATTGCGGATATTGCTGCAAAGATCCGTTTACTCTGCCCGGATGTAAATGTGGAATATGCCCACGGACAGATGCGGGAGCAGATACTCGAAGATATAATGAGCGATTTCATCCACGGGGAGATAGATGTGCTGGTATCCACAACCATAATAGAAACCGGCATAGATATTCCCAATGTAAATACGATGATCATCGCAAATGCCGATCAGATGGGACTTTCTCAGCTATACCAGCTGAGAGGACGCGTTGGCAGATCGAACCGTACAGCCTATGCCTTTCTTATGTATAAAAAAGACAGACTCTTAAAAGAAACGGCAGAAAAGAGACTCTCAGCAATAAGGGAATTCACTGATCTTGGAAGCGGCTTCCGGATAGCTATGAAGGATCTTGAGATACGGGGAGCCGGAAATGTCCTTGGAAGCGAGCAGTCCGGACATATGCAGCAGGTAGGCTATGATCTCTACTGCAAAATGCTGGATACTGCCGTTAAGCTTGAAAAGGGAGAAGAGCCCCGGGAAGAATTCAATACTGTAATAGATATGGAAGAGGATGCGTTTATTCCAGATTCCTATGTTAAAAATGAAAACCTTAAGCTTGATCTTTATAAGAGGATCGCAGGGATCGAGAATGATTCCGAAGCAGAGGACATGGAGGAGGAGCTTCATGACAGATTCGGGACTCTTCCTGAAAGTGTGGTTAACCTTATCAATACCGCCCTTATCCGGCATAAAGCCCACGACGTATATATAGACAATCTTTCCGCAAAGGAAGGCTCAATCGTTTTTTCCATCTACATAAAGGCACGGCTTAATCCCGACGGTATAGAACCCCTCTTAAACCGTTTTGACGGTGCCCTTACCTTCCGGGCCGCCGGAAAACCGGAATTCACCTACCGTTTCGGTAAGAGTGAGAAGCATGACTACATTCGCGCCGCCACGGATGTTCTCGACAGTATGAAAGAGCTGCTGCTCGACTAGCCAAAGTGCCTTATATTAACACCAAAAGTAACTGTTCGGAACAGTCACTTGCGGAACCGCAAATGACGTCTGAAAACCATATTCCTATAAAAACACCCCAGAAGATCTCTCCTCCGGGGTGCATTTGTATCAGTTGTTTCTTTGCTCTTAAAGCTTAATCATAAAGGTTGGGAGCGATTTCAGGATCATCAATGTTGTCCTTGTTGTACCAGTATCCGTTTGTAGGAAGATCAGATACCTGCTCGCCGTTAGCTGCCTTTGTAAGAGCATACAGGCAGTAGTAACCCATCATCAGAGGAGACTGTGTAACTGCACCGTACATTGTGCCGTCCTTGATAGCGCCCTTGATAACGGAACCTGCATCAAATCCGATACCGATAACTTCGCCTGCTGCTGCATCTGAGCCAAGAAGGTTCAGGTTGCTGTTTGCTGCAAGAAGTCCCTCAGCTGCGGTCTGGTTTGATCCGAATATGCCGATGGTGTCTTCCTTTGAAAGGATGGTTGAAGCCTCAGTTGTGCAGAGCTCAACAGTGGTCTGTGCAGGAACTGCTACTTCGATAACAACGTCAGCTGA
>CADCQV010000008.1 GCA_902803625.1 uncultured Lachnospiraceae bacterium | reverse complement strand
CGGCAGTGAAGCAAAGTCTGCGTTTCTGTCAAGTATGTCACACGAGATACGAACTCCCATCAATGCTGTGCTTGGCATGGATGAGATGATCCTGCGTGACACAAAGGAAGAACAGACCTATGAATATGCGGAAAATATCCGCGTTGCGGGCAATACACTCCTTAATCTTATCAATGATGTCCTTGATTTTTCTAAGATTGAAGCCGGGAAAATGGAAATCATTCCGGCAGAGTATGACCTTGCTTCGACCATACACGATCTTGTGACAATGATTTCACTTCGCGCTGAAAAGAAGGGGCTTGAACTTCATACGAATGTCGATGCGGGTATCCCAGCTGTCTTATACGGTGATGAGATAAGAATCAAGCAGATCATTACCAATATACTGACGAACGCCGTGAAATATACGGAGAGAGGGAGCGTCACTTTATCTGTATCCGGTAAAGAGGCAGGCAATGATAGGATAATCCTGCGGGTATCCGTAAAAGATACCGGGATCGGAATCAAGGAAGAGGATTTAGGGAAGCTTTTTTCTGCTTTTGAGAGGATTGAGGAAAAGAGAAACCGCAATGTTGAAGGAACAGGGCTTGGCATGAGCATTACGACGAGACTTCTTGACATGATGGGGAGCAAGCTTGATGTTTCAAGCGTATATGGCGTGGGTTCTGATTTTTCGTTTGAGATAGAGCAGAAGGTTGTTTCATGGGAGCCTATAGGCGATTATGAAGCGAAATGGAAAGAGAGCGTGAAGCAGAACAGGACTTCGGGAACTTCATTTTCGGCTCCTGAAGTTAGGATACTTGCGGTCGATGATATGCCGATGAATCTGACCGTTCTCACGGGCTTACTAAAGCCTATCGGGATGCAGATAGACACAGCTGACAGCGGGGCGAAGTGCATTGAGCTTGCGGAGCGGAACCATTACGACCTGATCTTCCTTGACCACAGAATGCCGGAGATGGACGGCGTAGAAACCTTACGGCGAATGAAGGAGGGAATCATATCGGATATGCCTGTTATAGCGCTTACTGCAAACGCCGTGAGTGGTGCAAAGGAGGAATATATAGGGTACGGATTCACGGACTATCTGACCAAGCCTGTAAGCTTTGCATCCCTAAAGCAGGCATTGTTAAAATATCTTCCGCAGGATAAGATATCCGAGACATCCGAGGAGAGTATTCTTCCACAACTTGGGGAGGATCAAGAGGTGGATTTACCGGTGATTGATGGCTTTGATGAAGAGTATGCGCTCCTTCATGTACCCGATAAGGCACTGCTTCTTTCTTCTATTAAGGATTTTTATCAGGTGATAGAGCTTCATGCAGACAGGCTGGATGAGATGTATGAAAGACTTCCGGAGGATAAAGCGGTCGATGATTATCATATCCTTGTGCACGGCATGAAGGGGAATGCCGCTACCATCGGCATTGTTCCCCTTGCCGGGATGGCAAAGATACTTGAAAATGCTGCCGCCGGGAAAGACACAGAGATGATCCGGCATCTGCATGGGGATTTTGTCCACACATGGCGCGGATATCGTGATAAGATAGCGGAGGCTATTGATATGCAGGATGATGCGAATATCGAAAATAAGGTATTCGATTCGCAGGAGGTTACGGCACTTCTTAACATGATCGCTCTTGCAATGGATGATTTTGATCTGGATCGGGCGGATGAAGCCATGAAACGTCTGGAGGGTTATGCGTGCCCTCGGGAAATAAAGGAAGAATTTGCCGACCTGTCGGCATATATCGCGGCAGTAGATGATGAAGGGACACTGAAAACGATCGAGTATATTAAGAAACGCATGGAGGAGATGAGCGAATGAAGAATCTGCTTCTTATCGGGAAAATGAATGAAATTTTAAGGGAACTGAACCAGTATCTTTCAAAAGATTTTAAGGTTCAGGTGGGTACGGATGATGTGTCGGTCTTATCAGGGCTGATCCGAGTGGCAGAGCCGGATCTTATCATTGTCAGTCTGGTAGGTATGTATGACGGACATGAAGCAATCTTTCTAAAGCTTCAGAATGAATATCCGAATATTCCCGTACTGACAATAGGAATTAAGGAAGAGAGGGATCGATTCCTGAGATTTTACGAAGGCGGGCAGTTTGAGAACATTCTGCGTCCCGTGGAACATTCTGCAGTATATGAGGCGATATGCAGAAGACTTGATATATCACTCGACGAAGCCGGGGCAACGGAGAGTGAGAAAAAACGGATATTGGTGGTTGATGACAATGGACCGACCCTGCGGACTATCAAAGGAATGCTTGAAGAAAAGTATGAGGTACAGGTTGCACCATCAGGTATGAAGGCGATGACAAGCATCGGCAAGCTGAGACCGGATCTGATACTTTTAGACTATGAGATGCCGGTCTGTGATGGAAGACAGACGCTTGAAATGATCCGTGCGGATGAGGACCTTGCGGACATACCTGTGATATTCTTAACGAGTGTAAATGACAGGGAGCACATCGAGAAAGTATTGGCGCTTCATCCGCAGGGGTATCTTTTGAAGCCGCCAGTACAGGACAAACTGCTACAGGCGATTGAAAAATACTGTTAGCCGAAACCACGGGAATAAAGTTCTCCTGAGTTTTGATAGAATGTACTTTAATATGACCGATCTCGAAAAGAAGAGATTTATGAGAGAGTTCATTGACGAGATTGAGTTGTACCCTGAAAGACAGGAAGACGGCTATTGGTCTTCAGGATGTTGACGGGTTAAAAACCTCCGAGTATTTGTTGGAAACGGCCAAAGAGCATATTGAAGGCAGAATAGATTTATCCATGTGGATTACAAGGAACAAAGTGCAATACTAAATAATCCTTCGATTACGCAGAAAGAATTGGCTGGTATCATTGGGAAATCAGAAAGAACGATAAAGACACGAACAGTTGAAATTATTCGTTTTTAAGCAGATCATGAGTGGAGAATGTAAACTGCTGCTGTCCGACCATGAGCGGCTGATCCTTTGATTTACAGGACATCTGTTCCCGGTTTGGATATGGACAGCAGATGATGCATCAGAAGATTTCATAAGACGGGCAGGCGAAAAGCTGACTCCTATATGCAATAAAATGTGAAGATGGAGGATTACTATCGGATCAAAGACAGCGCTGATGCGGGGAAAAATACAGAGGTGACAGAACATGAATAAAACGGATTTGCATAAGGAATTGTATAGCCTTCAGGATCTGAAATACCGTGATATGCAGATAAAGATAATCCCGGGCATAAGCCCCGGGTCGATCATTGGAGTGAGGACTCCGGAGCTAAAGACTATGGCAAAGGATATTCTGAAAGCCGGAAATTATAAGGGCTTTCTGGAAGAGCTGCCGCATCAGTATTTTGAAGAAAACCAGCTGCAGGCTTTCATCATCTCCGGGATAAAAGACCTGAAAGAATGTATGGAGGAGCTTCAGAGGTTTCTACCTTATGTGGATAACTGGGCTACGTGTGATCAGATGTCTCCGAAGATATTCAAGAAGCACAAAGATGTGCTTCTTACACATATAAAAGAGTGGATCAAATCCGAAAGGACTTATACTGTGAGATTCGGGGTGGGGATGCTTATGGAGCATTTTCTGGATGAGGATTATGACCCGAAGTATCCGGAAATGGTAGCTAAACTCAGGTCAGAAGAGTATTACGTCAATATGATGATCGCATGGTACTTTGCTACTGCTCTGTCCAGGCAATATGAAAGCGTACTCCCATATATAGAACAGAAAAGGCTTGATGACTGGACACACAACAAAGCCATTCAGAAGAGTGTGGAGAGTAGAAGGATCACAGAGGAACGGAAACTATATTTGAAATCTTTGAAAGTGACTCGTTAACTGGTGCATCTCTTCAGAGACAAACCGATTACTGCGAGATAAGCTGAATATGACACCTGAGTTTGAAGAATTGTATTTTCCTATGCTTTATTTTGGTGGACATATGATGATCTACACCATAAAATACTTTTAGGGATGTATATTGGGGACGAAAGTATTTTTGGGAATTCATAGTATGAAAAAGACGTTCATTATCGTCATAAATGTGATCATTATGTCTGCCATACTGGTCTTTGTTGTTCTTTACTCCGGATTTACAAGCCGGGATTCCTACCAGAGGCAGATAGAACACTTCGTAAATACAACGGTTACCATGGAACAGGTGACGGAGAACTATCTGGAGGGCGAGCAGCGGGTCTGTGATGTATGGGCGCGTTATATTAACAGTAAGGTAATGACCATGGAAGAGGCGGTCGGATATATCCGTGCCTCGCATGTGCTTAAGGACACTTCGGCACATCTGATCTCCACCGATACGCTGACGGGTATGTCTACGCGTCCCAAGCAGGGTACGGCCGATGACTATGCTGTTTCCTATGAACGGATGGATCTCCTGAATAATATGGATTGGGGTGACGAGATCGGAAAATCGATCAATATAACACGTGCTTATACCAACCCGATGAACGGCGAGCAGTCATTGGCCTTCTGCAATACCGTCACGCTGTATGACCCGGAAAGCGAGGCCTCTTATCCCGCGGTACTGATGAGGATAGTTCCTATTTCGGAGCTTGAAAAGAAATGGATCTTTCCGCAGACGGAGCTTGTGAATGCGGAGCTGTCTATGATCGACGCCAACGGTGATTATATCATCAAGGGATACAGCTTTAAGAACTCCAGCCTTTTTGAATTCTATAAATCCTATAATCCGACGGATCCCGAGTCGGCGGAGAGGCTTTTCGAGCTGATCACTTCATCGACGGGATACGTTTCCATGCTTAATTCTCACGGTCAGGAGTGTATACTTGCCTTTACACCCGTAGATGCGACCTACGGATGGACCATGCTGGGATTCGTTCCGGCGGAGGATCTCCATGTGGATAAAGAAAACTGGCTATTATTCGGAGTCGTTTCTGCCGGTCTGCTGATACTGTTTCTCTGTGATATGTGCTATATGCTGTTTCTGAATAAGCGCCTTCAGGCCACGGCCAAGGAAGCGGAATCCGCAAATAAGGCAAAGACCGATTTTCTTTCCACCATGTCACATGATATCCGTACTCCTATGAATGCGATCATAGGTCTGACGGCCATTGCCGGGAAAAATCCCGGAGATGTGGAGTCGACAAAGGAAAGCCTTCGGAAGATCAGTCTTGCCAGCAATCATCTGCTGACCCTAATAAACGACATTCTGGACATCTCAAAGGTGGAGAGCGGAAAACTGAAGCTGAGTCCCCTGACATTCTCCATTGTGGAAACGGTAGATAATCTTGTAAACATTTCACAGCCGATGATAAAGGAAAAGAACCTTGAATTCATCTTCCGTATCAGCCGGATTGAAAACGAATACCTGTATGCAGACCAGCTCCGCTTAAACCAGATTTATATCAATCTGCTCTCCAATGCCTTAAAGTACACCGAACCCGGTGGGCGGATCTCAGTGGAGCTGAATGAGGAAAAGAGCTCAAAACCCGGCTGCGTAAGGCTTATCTATGTGGTAGCGGATACGGGCATAGGTATGAGCCCGGAATTCATTGAAAATATGTATCAGCCTTTCTCGCGGCAGATAGACAGCAGAGTAAACAGCATCCAGGGAACCGGTCTCGGTCTGGCTATTACCAGACAGATGGTCGAGCTGATGGGCGGAACGATCGAATGCAAGAGTGAACCGGGCAGGGGGACAACCTTCACCGTCGCACTGGATATTCTGGTAGCCGACAGACAGCGGGAGGATATGCAGCTTGATCCCATTGACATTCTGATCGTGGATGACGATGAGATCCTGCTTCAGACGGCCGTAGATACCTTAAGGTCTCTCGGGGCTTCACCGGAGCAGGCAAAAAGCGGACCGGAAGCACTTGATATGATCGGCCGCAGACATCTTTCCGGAAAGGATTACGATGTTGTCATTGTTGACTGGAAGATGCCCGGAATGGATGGTATCGAGACCATAAACAGGATACGCTCGGAATTTGACACCGATATTCCGATCCTGCTGATTTCCGCATATGACTGGTCAGACATTGAGGATAAGGCGCGTGAGGCCGGGGCGGCCGGCTTCGTCAGCAAACCGCTTTTCCGCTCCACCCTATATGATAAGATCAACAATCTGATCGGAAAAGAGTCCGGGTCCCAGGAGCCTGAGGAGGATCTTTCCGATCTGCAGGGAATGCATATACTGGTGGCCGAGGATAATGATATCAACTGGGAGATCATTTCCAATATGCTCAGCTTTTACGGGATCAGTGCCAGGCGTGCGGAAAACGGACGTATCTGCGTGGATATGATGCGTTCGGCGGAAAGAGACAGCTACGATCTTATCTTTATGGACGTGCAGATGCCGGAGATGAACGGACTCGACGCGACCAGGGCGATCCGGGGAATGGATGATCCACGGGCAGCCTCCATTCCGATAGTTGCCATGACAGCGGACGCATTCTCCGAAAACGTTACGGAATGCCTGAACGCCGGAATGAACGGCCATATAGCAAAGCCCATTGATATCAAGCTGGTGATAAGGGAGATAAAAAGGATCCGGGAAGGCAGGGAACAGGCTTGAAGCGCATTATTGAAAGGAGCGGTAAGGATAAATCATGAAAAAGACAATGTGTATATTACTAACGGCACTCCTGATTGCGGGACTTGCCGCATGCGGCCAGGCGAAGCAGGAAACGGAGAAGGTGCAGGAAGAAGGCTTTAAGCCGTCGCTTGATACTTCCATAAGCTGCCATATCAATGTCGCCGGAGGCTACGACAACTTTGAGGCACTGGAGGCAGAATTTGACCGCTTCAACGAATATTATCCCAATGTGGAGCTGATGTTCACGAAGATTGATGACTATAACAATATGATCGGTACGGTTCTTAACGGAAACGATGCTCCCGATATCTATGTCAATTACTCCTGGATGTATGGCCGGGATCAGTATAAATCTGCCATAGACCATGCCGAGGATCTTTCGGATCCCGCACTGGGACTGGATCTTAGCTGCATCCGAAGCAATATCATATTGAATACGGAAGACGGCAGGCTTCCGATGGTTCCGGTTTTCGCAAACACCTATGGCATGCTGGTGAACAACGATCTGTTTGAAAAAGAGGGTCTCAGCGTTCCAACGACATATAAGGAGCTCGTAAATGTGTGTGCCGCGTTCCGTGAAAAAGGCTATGAAAACCCGATGATGGGCTTCTGCAGGGAGGAGACGACATCGATTTTCACTTTGACGGGTTATCCGTGTTTCTGCGAAACTGTGGCGAATGATGCCGGGGCCGTGAAAAAACTCAACGCCCTTGACCCTGCGGCCGGAGAGTATATGCGGCCGACGCTTGAAAAGATCACGCAGTTTATGGGTGACGGCTGTGTGGATCCGGATGCCTGTGCTGAGATCGAAAATAACTATGACGCCGTGATCCTCAGGTTCTTTGAAGGTGACGTACCAATGATGACGGGATCCGGAGATACGGTATCCGGGACAGAGAAAAGGGAGAGCCGGTCTGAAGCATTTATTGCCGCCCCATTTTCATATTCCTTTGTCCCGATTCCCATGTCGGATGAGGGTACGAGCTTCCTTGATATGCCGAACCTGCAGTTCTCTGTAAATAAAGACAGCCGGAATCTGGATATGACAAACGAATTTATGCGTTTTTTGATCAGGCCGGATGAGCTTAACGGGATGGCGGAGATAAAGGGACTTATGTCGCCCGTAAAGGACCTGTCCTTTAACAGCATATATGCCGCGTTCGGAGCTGTTCCGGAGTCCCGGATATTGTCGCCGGAGGAGATCGGTTTGACAGATGATGCAGTCATACAGATGAGGCAGGCTGCATTCGGGGTTGGAACCGGGGCAATGACCATAGATGAGGCGGTTGCCGCCTATGGCAGCTATACACAGTAACGGTTGCCACTGGATATAAAGAGATTGATTCCCGTAGCTGAATACAGGCGGAAAGGTGGGATATGGCTGACACAAGGATAGTTAAATTTCCTGAAAATACTGTGATCCTCAGGGAGGGAGAAGTTAACGACAGCATATATAAGATAATCAAAGGGCATGCGGAGGTCTATGTGGGATCCGGTACAGACAATGAGACCCTGATAAGTATTATCGGGAAGCAGGCCTGCTTCGGCGAATTCGGACTCCTGCTTAATGAGCCGTCTATCTACACCGTGAGAGCTTATTCTGAGTTGTATGCACTCAGGATAACAGAGGAGGATTTTGGCACCTTCATTATGGAAAATAACGGAAATGTCATTGCCATTATGCGGAATATGGCAAAGACAATGATGGTGATGCGCAGCCAGATAGATATGCTGATAAAGGAGATAGAATCAGGGAGGAAGCCGGATGAAAAGAGGCTGGCTGATGCAAGAAGGGCAATGAGGGCATATGGGATGTACCGCAGCATCCAGGAAGCTTCTGATGCTATTAACTATCAATAGCTATTATGGGGTAAATTTGGAACAATGAATCGCAAGACGGAGCTTTTGGAGCTTTCAGTTCATCTGCTCCATAAGATAGCTACATCTGTTGCGGCCATAGCGGAAGAGCAGTCTGCAAGCACCGAGGAAGTAACTGCTACTGTTGAGACCGGCGCAACAAACGCAAAGAATGTGGCTGATGAGAGCCGCGGTGTCGATCAGAGTGCCGTTACTGTTGCCGAGTCTGCCGCGAAGATCGGCGAATTTGTGGATACATTCAGGATCTGAACAGCTGCTAATCTGCTGCGATCACCACAAAAGCGTCCTGCTCTTCAAAGAGTACCTCGGATGATTTTGGCGGATTCGTGACGATTTCCATAGCTCCTGTATTATCAGTCCTTCTGTATCCTATAAGGACTTCCCCCTGCCTGGCTGCGGCTTCACAGGCTGTGTAAATGTCGGTCTTTTCTCCCGTCTTTATATAGCAGCCGGCAGGGCGGACATAGATCTCTGAGCCTTCCTCACGGAGAAGCTCCTCAAAGATCGATTTCAGTTTTCTTTCCTGGCAGATCTGTGTGACAATGAGGCTCGTGATGTTGCTGCTTATCACAAAATCATTGACCTCGGCGATCTCCGCAAGCTCCTGGTTTTCGGTTTTCAGCATCTCGCTGGTTACTGTCATCCTGTAGCCCCCGGCTTCGGAAAGATATTTGAGCTGCAGTAATACCAGAAGGATCTTCGCATCCTTCTGTTCTGCCGCTTCATCATCCATACCCTCTTCATTATCTGCGAGCACAAGGATGGTATTATCCTCCTTCAGAAGTGACTCAAGTCCGCTGCGGCTGTAGATATCACATTCAACCACTTCAACGGAAATATTCCTAAGCTCTATATTCTCTATCTCTTCCCTGCAGAGAGCCTGGCTTTCGGGAAGGGCTACGGTAATCCTGGATCCGGGGGCAACATAATTATCCTCTTCCTCAAGGATAAGCTTTATCTTGCTGCTGTAACCAAGGATCAGCATATCATTTTTCTCCGGAGGTTCTTTTCTGAAATCTTTTTTGATACGCTCCTCATTTATCGCGTGGAGAGTATCATCCATGTGGCTTTCTCCGTCATCTTCGGCAAAGAGGATCAGTTTATCGCCCTTTTCGGCCTTAAGGTCAGGCCTGGGATTCAGAAGTATCTCCCCATCCGGTTTTTCAAATCCGATGACCGTGGATACCGGGAAAAGACGGTTAAGCTCAGAGATAGTCCTGCCGGCTGCGTTGGGATGATCTTCGATATAGAATTCGCTTCCGTCTGCATCGAATATGTCCGAGTATACCCGGGAAAGTCCGGCATTACGGCCGGTATGGGCAATGATCCTGCTCATTATGTCATTAAAGCTCAGGATCTCGGCATAGCCTTCACCGGCAACCTCAGCTGCTTCCTTATTCTCTTCATCACGGATAACTGCCGTGATATAGGCCTTGTCATTATGGTATTCCTTTAAGAGCTTTGTGACGGCAAGAATGGATTTCAATGTCCGGGCATCATTATCCGTATTTATAATGACACTCCTGCAGGTGTCAAAAGAGCAGACCTTTAAGTCATTTACATCCGAAATATTACCGCAGCGGCAGATGATCCGGGTTGTTTTCGTATCGGGAAAGCGGTCATTGATCCTGTCATCCATAACGTCCTTGTCTTCTTTGTCATCCATGATCACGAGAGCTTCCCTTTTATGGTTGGCATTACATTCGATAAGCTCTGACACTATGGTGAAAAGGCCACCGTCGGTTCCGAGGATGATCACATGCCCTTCCTCGACAACCACGGATTTGCCCTTGCGGAGTTCCTGTATTTTCTCGTCAATGGCATTGCATATGATACCTGTCAGGGTGGAGAAAATGAAAATACCGAGGAAGGTCACAAAGAGCATCCCGAAAACAAAGGGAACATTTGTAAGTTCATCTCCGCATACTGTCCCGGGATCCAGAACATGGGTAAGGCTGAGCCATAGCCCCTGTCCTATGCCGGGGCCGTTACCGCCTCCTGCGACCGCGATTATTATACCCATAATGATCACGGCTCCGAAGGAGGCAATGGTAAGAAGCTTTATCAGAGCAGCGGTTCCCTTTGACATCTGATTATCAAACCAGTAGGTGAATTTATTTTTTTTCATTGTATTTCGTCCTTTCGGGATCAGTATGTTTTATGATTCAGACGACAAAAGCACTGAAACACTGTTATGATACAAGGGATTCTCCGTTGCTTTCAGCAGCTCTCGCAATATTTGTACTTTTGGCGTTTGTATCATTATATCACAGTAATGCATATTTCCCAGCCCTTGATTTTGCCGCGGAAAAATCGGATAATTTAAGAAATATCCGGAGGAGCTGTGGAAAAAAGGACATTGATGAAAGGAGCGGGAAATGAGAGTCGGTATATTGGGAGCAGGCGGGATAGCCGTGGAAATGGCAAAGACAATAGCGGGCTTAGACGAGGTGGAGGCTTATGCTGTTGCATCAAGAGATATTGATAAAGCCGGGGCCTTTGCAGCTAAATGGGGATTTGAAAAAGCATACGGAACATATGAGGATATGCTTTCGGACGACAGGGTGGATCTCGTATATATTGCGGTTCCCCACTCCCATCATCACAAATGGACAATAGAAGCCCTGAATGCAGGGAGGAACGTTCTCTGCGAAAAGGCCTTTGCCGCAAATACGGCTCAGGCTGAGGAGATGATAAAAAAGGCTGAGGAGAAAAAGCTGCTTCTCGCGGAAGCTATCTGGACCAGATATATGCCTTCGAGGAAGATAATCAAAGATCTCGTAGATTCGGGAGAGATCGGGAAAATAGTTACGGTGGCATCCAATCTTGGATACAGGATAGACATGAATGAACGTATGGTAAAGCCGGAGCTGGCAGGAGGCTGTCTTCTTGATCTCACGGTATATACTCTGAATTTCTCAAGCATGATCCTCGGTAATGAT
>CADCQV010000007.1 GCA_902803625.1 uncultured Lachnospiraceae bacterium | reverse complement strand
CAGCATATCCTCAAGCGCCGGGGAAAAGAACGCTGCACCGTCTCCAATGTATTCAAAGACCGCATCCACAAGCCACATAATGGAAGCTCCCCAGTAAAGGAAGCATAATGTCAAAAGCTGCATTTCATCATTTTTTCTGAAATACCAGATAGCAGTTACGATAACCGCAGCAAAAACAGTGATGAGCAGTGTCATTCTTCAGCCCCCTTTACAGGCGATTTTATGTTCTTCCTGTTCACTATGGAGTCTGCAGCAAAGCACATAACAGCCCAGACAACAGTCACAAGAACTGCCATACATACCCCCGCTGTAGACATTTCAAGAAGCATCGCAGCAGTTTCGGACGGACTGCTCATAGCTGTAAGGAAGGGGAACCAGGGAACAACCTCTCCGTGCCAGATATGTTCGAATAAGAGGAGGATAACTCCCCCGATAAGCATATGGGAAAGCCAGTTAAGCTTCCGGCTAAGAGGGATCTTTATCTCCTTTTCCTCATTGTTGTCGGTAGAAAGTACTGCTTCCGCCTCACTTTTCTTAACCATCTTCTCAACAGCCTTCACTACAACCGCTTCTGCAGCCGGTACCAAAAAACAAGCCATTCCAAATTCCTCCTTTTTTTACTCTGTTCTTATAGTTTTATAGGTGTTTCGGCAATTTGTCAAGATGCCGTAATCATTCAGACCTGCACCTTTCCGGTCTTGAAAAAATTCCTTAAATTGGCGAGCAGTTCTTCCCTTCCTATGGTCTTAAGGAGATAGCCTTCCGGCTTCAATGCCACCACCTGCATAACGCTTTCCTTATCACCCTTGCCCGTCAGGAAGATAACCGGTATGGACTTCGTATCAGCATCGCTCCTTAGCATCTCCAGAACCTGCGGGCCGCTGGTAACAGGCATCTCATGATCTAATAGTATGAGATCCACACCATTCTTTCCAAGCCACTTTATCGCCTGAAGCCCGGAATTTGCCATGGAGACCCTGTACTCATCCTTCAGCCAGTCCCGTACGAGACCCATATAGGTGGGATCATCATCCACGATAAGGATGCTTTTTTTGTACTCTCCTGCCTCTATTTTTCCGAAGAGATCCGATACGGTCTTTACAAATTCATCATTATTGAGAGGACGGGTAAAGGCTTTGTATATGAGATTGCCGGGCATATTGTCAATAACCCTGCGGGTATCCGCCGCATCACCGATAAGGATGAACTGCCGTCCCTCGTCAGTCAGTTTGTCTGTAAGAAAGCTTAGGATCTCATGCGGGATCTTCTCATCACTGTCCATATAATATGTGAGCAGCGCATCCTCCCTGCCTTCAAGGGAAGCGTTTATTGTATTTACTCCGGCCTTTACAAAGGCCGCATCGATCCCTGCTTCCTTAAGCTTCTTAACCAGTACCCTTATGATAAAGCTCTCTTTTACACCGACAATAAAAACGGTCTTTTCTTCCATGTCATTCTCTCCGCGCTATGAAACCGTTCTTAAAAGTTCCTCCATCCCGTCCCAGTCAAGAACCTTAAGCTTCTTCTTCAATTCCTCAAGAACAATGCTGTCCTCAGCCGGCAGCCGGAACTCCTCCACTTGGGATAATACCATTTCCACGGCATCATAGTCCATACCGGGAATAAATTCTCTTAAAGCCGCATAGGCATCCTCAAGTTCTTCCCGGGGAATAAGCTCTCTTTCATCATCTTCTTTTTTTTCGGAAAGCCTCTGAAGCTTTTCCTTATACTCCCTGTATTTCCGTAAAAGAGGATCCGTATTCGCATCAATATAGTCAAGATCCCCGCTCTTTCCCGCATCCTCCAGGGCACGGGCCATTTCCGAAAGCTCACCTGCTCCTATGATCCTGGCCGAGCTCTTAAGGGCGTGCACCTTTATCGTATACATTTCAATATCCCCGGCAGAGAGGGTATTTTCTATGGTCTCTGCATTATCGGAAAGGGTGTCGTAAAAGGTTCTTAGGGAATTCAAAAATGACTCCGCTCCTCCGCAGAACCTTATTCCATCCTTAACGGAAATACCCTCTGTTTCATTAAGCCAGGCCATATTATCCGGCAGGACTTCCTCTGCTTCCGGGGCAT
>CADCQV010000006.1 GCA_902803625.1 uncultured Lachnospiraceae bacterium | reverse complement strand
TGTTTGGAATGGTACTCTTTTTGCGCTTTCTTACTTCGTTTGTCCAGTGAAACATACTTACTCATTATCATTCCTCCGTTTCTTTCTTCTGAACCTTCTTGTTATATTTTGATGCAGGAATACCGAACAGTAAACATACAGGTATTATCGTTGTTTATTGTAGAATAAAAATACCCAAAGTTGCAGAACGAATTCCCGAAAGTTGCATGAGGAAATTCCCTATTTTTGCACCGGGACGTTTGGTACCTCTCCAAGCCCATATCTGATCCCCTCTACATGGGTCTGGAGAGATATCAAACATCCATTGCAGACATACCCCAAATCCCATATCCTTGTGACTGTTGTTGCAGACAATAATCCAAGGAGGAAGAAAGGAGAATGCTCGCAATGGATAAAGTATATTCTATCCGACAGCTCTTTTATGAGCAAGGCAAAACGATTGCCGAAATCATTGAGGAAACCGGTCATGATCGGAAGACCATAGTCAAATATCTCGATCAGACTGATTTCAACCTTCCGGAACCGGAACCTAAGGATCAGGAAGCCATATGTCCCAAGCTGGACACATTTAAGCCTGTCATAGACGGATGGCTTATGGAGGACATGAAAGCGCCCCGTAAGCAACGTCACACGGCCAAAAGAGTCTTCAGAAGGCTTGAGAAGGAAGTTGAAGGCTTCAACTGCTCTTACCGTTTGGTGGCGCAGTACGTGGCATACAGGAAGAAGCAGATGCACCTTGACAACAAAAAAGGCTTCATTCCGCTCATACATCACCCCGGGGAATGCCAGGCTGACTTCGGTGCAGCAAATTTCTATGAGAACAGCCTTGAGCGAGAGGGAAAGTATCTTGTGCTTTCCTTCCCCTACAGCAATGCCGGGTACTCGCAGTTGATGTACGGAGAAAACGCTGAGTGTCTCATGGAGGGTATGATAGCCATCTTCAGGCATATAGGCGGTGTCCCTACGGAGATATGGTTTGACAACACATCGACCATAGTCACCAAAATCCTGAAGAATAATGAACGCACCCTGACGGATAAGTTCCTCCGTTTCAGCGCCCATTACGGTTTCCGCTATAAGTTCATGAATCCCGATTCCGGGAACGAAAAAGGGAACGTTGAAAATAAGGTGAACTACTCGCGGAATAACTTTATGGTGCCGGTTCCCCGCTTTATTAATCTTTCAGATTATAACCGGCAGCTCCTCAAGGAGTCCGATGAAGACTTTGACCGCGAACACTACCGCCACGAGGACACAACCATAGAGGCCCTTTTTGAAGAAGATAAAAAGGTTCTTCTTCCTCTGCCTGCCATTGATTTTGACTGCGCCAGGTATGAGACTGCTGTCACGAATAAATGGGGTCGGTTCACTCTTGAAGAGGGAAAGCACGAGTATTCCGTATCTCCGGATCACGCCTGTGACAGCGTATGGCTTAAGATCACCTCGGACAATGTTATCGTGATGGATATGGAACACCACCATATAGTCACCCACAAAAGGCTCTATGGCGGCCATAAGCAGTCGTCCATGGACTGGATACCCTATCTTACGGAAATATCGAGAAAACCCCGTTCCCTGTTTAACAGCGGTATATATGATATGATGCCGGCTCCCATGCAGGAGTTTGTAAAAAGTTGCAGTTCATCTGACAGAAGCAGGGTATTAAAGGTTCTTGCAGAGCAGACAAAGCGTACAGGCTTTGAAAGTGCGGTAAACACCGTCATCCAGGCTCTGGCCTATCGGGTCAAGGATCCGGACAGTCTTCAGAATCTTTACCGCAGGCTGTACTCGGATGTGCCGCTTCTGCCGCCGCTTCCCACGCAGGAAAGCGTGCCTGCGATAACCCCGATGCCTGTGGATCTGTCCGCATACGATGCCGCCCTGAAGGGAGGTGCCGCTAATGGATGACTACAGGAACGAAATCGCAGCCTGCTGTAAGCAGCTCAGGCTTTCATCCAACCTCGTGGAAAACGCCATGAGGCAGGAAGGTGAAACGCACCAGGAGTATCTGTATAACCTTTTCAGGGATGAAATAAGCTACCGCAGGGCAAGCCGCATATCCAAGTACATAAATGTGGCAGGGTTCCCATATGAGTGCGGTTTCCCAGAGTTTGATGCCAGGGAGGTACAGTTCCCTTCTGACGTTACAATTGACTACCTTAAGGAACTCGGATTCGTCGAAGCAGGAAACAACCTTGTCATGTATGGCGGGACAGGTACCGGGAAAACGATGCTTTCCATATGCATTGGGATGGCCGCCTGTAACAGATGTATCCCTGTGAGTTTCAACAGGGTGGCCTCATTGATAAACCGCCTTTCAGAGGCGAAGGAGAGCAATTCGCTCGCCTCGCTTTATAAGAAGCTTAACAAAGCCAACATCCTTATCCTTGATGAATTCGGTTATGTCCCTTACAACAGAACCGGTGCACAACTCCTTTTCGATTATCTCTCTGAGATACATGAAAAGAAGGTCGTGATCCTTAACACCAACCTCGAATTCTCCAGATGGGTCAACGTGCTTTACGATGAACAGATGACCGCCGCCCTTATAGGACGTCTCATGCATCATTGCCATCTAATACTGTTTCCCGGCGAAAACAACCGCCTGCGCGAATCCAGTATCAACGCCCTTATGGCCTCAAAGGGAGGTGATCATGGTGCCGAATGATGAACTTTTCAATGTGCCGGAAGAGCTTCCGTTTGACGTCAGCTCTCCTGATGAAACCCAGATATCTGATGATTATGAGGATCATTCATCGGAGTATATGGAGCCCTGTGAGTACACCTGTAAGACTGTTGATGATTTTCTCCGGCTCACCGATGAAATGGTCGGAACCATAATCGGTCTTGAGGATGAACTGGTACGGTGGCGCCAGGCTCTTATTAAATACCTGCCCGAAAGATGGGCGGAAGGCCTCAGGATGGATATTTTCTGTAATCTGTCCAGAGACTTCGAAGGAGATCCTGCTTATGACCTCTACGTTAAGCTGAGAAAGGGAGAGGATCCACAGCACGATAAAGAACGTGCCAAGCGTCTGTACCGCCTTGCCGACGGTACTGATGAAACCAGTATTGATTACCTGTAAAAATTAAACAACCATATGTCTGCAACAACACTTTTCTGCGCCCTCCGGGGCACGGAAATGGCAGATGCAATAATAGGGAATTTCCCTCTGCAACTTTAGGGAAATGCCTCTGCAATTTTAGGGAATTTACTCTTGCAAAAAACACATTAAGCTGACTTTTGGTTTTGTGGCAGCTGTGATCATTTTTGCACTGTTGGTGGTTTATATTTAAGGATCAACCCTATAGGGTGAATGGACAGTCTTTTCAAAGGATCTTATATGAGCTATTTTACATAGACAAATTATGTC
>CADCQV010000005.1 GCA_902803625.1 uncultured Lachnospiraceae bacterium | reverse complement strand
GTACAGACTCCTACTCTTTCAATGCTTGTAAACCGGGATACCGAGATAAAGAACTTCAAGAAAGAACCCTATTACACGGTCCATATTGGAAAGGACAGGATTGATGCCCTTTCAAAACCCATAAAGGATAAGTCGGAGGCAAATAACCTTTCCCTTAAGTGTTTAGGTAAGAATGCAAAAGTTATATCGGTCAAAGAAGAAGAAAAGACAATAACTGCCCCGGCTCTTTATGATCTTACATCCCTACAGAGGGATGCCAACAGGATTTTCGGATATACGGCAAAGCAGACTCTGAACTATACCCAGGCGCTTTATGAAAAGAAGCTTGTAACCTATCCCAGGACGGACAGCCGCTTTCTTTCTGATGATATGGAAGAGACTGCAAGAAAGGTGCTTTACCTTGTGAGAAAGGAATTTCCCTATATAGGTGTGGGGATGGATGTGGATGATTACAGGAAGATACTTAACAGCAAGAAGGTCACTGATCACCATGCAATAATCCCCACAATGGAGATTGCTTCCGCTGATCTTAATTCTGTACCAGATAACGAGAAGAATATCCTTTCCCTTGTTGCTGCAAGGCTTGCCTGTGCTGTTGCGGAAACCCACAGATATAAGGCAACAAAAGCTGTGCTTTCTTGTGAGGGGGAAGCATTTTACCTTAAGGGAAAGACTGTTATCAAAAAGGGGTGGAAGGAGATTGAAGAGGATTTCAGGAAAGCTTTCGGGATCGAGGTAAAGGAAAAGGAGAACGTGCTGCCTTTTCTTGTGGAAGGACAGGTACTTACTGAGGTGGAATCAAAAGCAGTGGAAAGTTTCACGAAGCCTCCGAAGTCATATACGGAGGACACCCTGCTTTCCGGCATGGAAAGAGCGGGATCCGATGAAATGGCAGATGACGTGGAGCGTAAAGGCCTCGGAACTCCTGCCACAAGAGCGGATATCATTGAAAAATTGGTGTCTGACGGCTTTTTAAGCAGGGAAAAGAAGAACCTTATCCCTACAGAGGACGGCAGGAAGCTTATTTCCGTACTGCCGGACACCCTTAAATCCGCAAAGCTCACATCCGACTGGGAAAATGAGCTTGCAAAGATAGCGAAGGGCGAAGGGAATCCCGGTGATTTCATGGATGGAATCAAGGAAATGGTAAAGAAGCTGATTGCTGAGAACCATGAAGTTACTGATGAGCTGAAGGCATTATTCAGCGGAGGCAGCCGAGAGGTTATGGGAAAATGCCCGAGGTGCGGCTGTGACGTCCTTAAGGGCAGGTTCGGAGCCTATTGCAGTAAGAAGTGCGGTATGAAGTTCGGGAAAGCCATGGGAAAGGATCTGGATGATGAGCAGATAAAGAGGCTCCTTGAAGGTAAGCAGATCTTGGTGAAAGGTATCAAAAGCAGGAAGAAAGGAAAGAACTATGATGCCTATCTGACACCCAAGGGGATCAGCAATTTTTCCTACAAGGATAAAGACGGGAATGAAAGAACCGGGTTCCAGTACGATTACCATCTGACTTTCCCGGAGAAGTAAAAACAAAGCATTAATTAACGGGCATCTGTTCAGGACAGGTGCCCTTCTGATATAGGAGGCATACAGATGTCAAAGAAAGATTTTCACACGATAGTTAACGTGTCAAAAACGAACAAAACCGGCAGGGAGGGGCTATGGATAAAAAGGAAATAATACTGGAACTAAACATGGATCAGATGGTGGAGTTCATAAATCATCTGAGGGAAGACGTGATAGTAAAAGTTACATTTGAGGAAAACGGGGGTGACAGGGATGACGGAAGAAAAACAGTATAAGCTTGATCAGGTGAGCGTAAGGCTTAAACTCTGCGAGGAGAGCCCATTATACAGTGCGGAAGCAATAAATACACCGAGAAAAGCGGTGGAGGTTATGAAGGATCTTCTCCGCCAGCTAGACAGGGAAAATGTAATGGTATTATCCATTGATAATGCCGGCCGTGCCATAAACTATACGGTATCAAGTATAGGAAATATCAACGCTTCCATAGTTTCTCTAAGGGAAATACTTAAAGTGCCCCTGCTTTCCAATGCTAGCCATATAATTCTGATGCATAATCACCCTAGCTACCGTACCGAGAAGCCTGTTCCCAGCAGGGAGGATAATATTTCCACACTGAATGTCATGCTGGGAGCCGGGTTTATGGGAATTCCGCTTGCGGATCACATAATAGTTTCAGGCGGGACAGGCAGTATTTACAGCTATAAAATGGAGCTTAAAGAGGATTTTTCCATAGAAGGGCTGCAGAAAATAGTGGGGGAGGATATCGGTCTTGATATCTTAAACGAAATCCAGGCAGCATATAAGGCGGAGATATCGAAGATCACGGATTTCGGTCCGAAGAGGGTAATAGAACCTGAAAAAGAGGAAAGACCTGAGGATCCAGAGAAGTCTGCAGAATATAAGCCCCTTGCTAAAGTGGAGGAACTGGAAGAGCAAAACTATAACCAGATCGACAATGTCCTAAATAACGCAAAGCCAAAGAAAGCAGAAAGACCGGAGGACAGGCCTTCCCTCAGGGAAAGACTGCGGTCTGGAAGAATGAAAATGGAAGCTGAAAAACGGGAGAGGAATTTACAGGATCCAAGGCATAAAACAGAGAAAGTGATATAAAATTAAGCGGGCAGCTGCGTCTCCGGGCGTGGATGTCCGCTTTTTTGGTGTATAATGCTAAATAGGATTTTTCGGAGTATGTAATGAACCATAGGTCAATAAAGCAGATGAATTGCATAATCTTCCTGATATGTATCATCATTGGATGCCTTTTTC
>CADCQV010000004.1 GCA_902803625.1 uncultured Lachnospiraceae bacterium | reverse complement strand
CTACGCACTCCCACAATCCTACCCCACACTCGCATTTCGCGGGGCCCCTTCCCCACTTCATGCTCGTGTAGGGGTGCGCCCAAAGTAATTGTCCCCACCACAAGCTTTTCTTGTGTGGTGACAATTACTTTTGGCGCTTTAATCATATTATGAGCTCTCTGAAATCAGAAATGAAGCCGTCCGAAAGCCTTCTCTTTTCATCCTCAACCGGGACGGAATAATCATCCTTGACCGCATATACGCGCATCCCTGCGGCTATTCCGGCACGGATGCCCGGAATGATATCCTCGAAAACAACACAGCGGGAGGGTTCGACCCTGAGATCCCCGGCATTCAAAAGATAGCAGTCCGGAAAAGGCTTACTGTTCTCTACTTCGTTCGTAGTCCGGACTGATTGGAAATACTCCATAAAATGCAGGTTCCTCTCACAGGCTGATAAAAGCTCCTCACTGTTACTGGTGGACATACCGCACTTGATACCTGCCTTCCTGCATTCCTTAAGGAAATCCAGGGCTCCGGGTTTATATGTTACCTCAAATTCATATTTTTCCATGGCGAGATCATTGATCTCAGCCTTTATCTCATCGATACTGTCTTTCAGACCGAATCTTTCCTTCATGTAGGCAACTGTCTGGTTATAGGACATGCCCTCGATCTCTATCTGGAAATGTCTGTCAAAGGGAATACCCCTTTTTTCCATCATTTCCCTGTCAATTTCAGCCCACATCCACATAGAGTCTACAAGGGTGCCATCCATATCGAAAAGCGCCGCATCTATATTTTCAAGCTTTATACCCATTAAAGATCTTCCAGAATACCCTTTATAAGCTCCCAGGTCCTTTTCACCGATCCAATATAGAGCTTTTCCTGGGGAGTGTGTACGCCTTCCATCTCGGGTCCGATGGAGATGATGTCGAGACCCGGCATCTTCTCATAGAAAATGCCGCATTCGATACCGGCGTGAATACCTACGACCTTCGGCTCATACCCGTACTGGGACTTAAAAACCTCCATGGTCTTTTTTAAGAGATAGGAATCATCATTGAATTCCCAGGCCGGATAATCCCCGCTTGCTTCATAATGACCGCCTATGGTCTCGGTCAGATACTTTAGCTTGTCGGAGAGAGCCTGCTTTGCGGAGGAAATGGAGCTCCTTACAGAAGCATTTAAATAAAATTCCTTTTCCGTAAGCCTCATTATCCCGTTATTCAGTGAGGTTTCAACAAGACCCTTTGTGGCCTCCTCCTGGCTCATTCTCTGTACCCCGTCCGGAACGGTGTTCAAGAGAAAAATTACCCTTTCCTGATGCTTCTTATGAAGGACTTCCTTTTCCGCCGTACCCTTATGGTCACAGTAGATCATTATATTATTTTCATTTGCCCGGTACTCATTCTTTATGGTGCTTTCAAATTCACCTATAAGACCTTCAAACCTGTCCATATCCTCCTTTGAAAGAAGGAGGTCGCAGTCCGCATCCCTGGGGATCGCATTGTTCATAAGGCCGCCGTCAAGGCCCGTGACAAAGAATTCCAGCTCCTTTGACCTTAGAAAATGAAGCAGTCGTCCCATTATGATGATGGCATTTGCGTGATAGCGGTCGATTTCGGTACCGGAATGGCCGCCCTTAAGGCCGCTTATTACGATCTTATACTCCTCCCCGGACATTTTCTTATACTTGACGGGGACGGACATTACCGCATTCAAGCCTCCTGCAGAGCTGGTGACTATCTCACCCTCATCCTCGGTATCAAGATTCAGCATGTATGCGGCCTTGAGATCGGAGGTGTCGAGGAAAACAGCACCCTCCATGCCCACCTCCTCATCCACGGTAAAGATGAGCTCCAGAGCCGGATGCTTAAGCTCCTTATCGGTTGCAGCAGCCAGTGCATAGGCAAGTGCGATCCCGTTGTCTCCGCCGAGAGTCGTTCCTCCGGCAAAGATCTCATCATCCATAACACGAAGATCCAGCGGATCCCTGGTAAAATCATGCTTTGAGTCGGAAGCCTTTTCACAGACCATATCCATATGTCCCTGAAGGATAACAGGTTTCTTTTCCTCATATCCGGGTGTGGCCGGAACAAAGACCACCACGTTTCCCATATCGTCCTGCCTTGCCTTAAAGCCATGGTCAAGGGCAAATTTATAGAGATAAGATGATATGCCGGAGGTATTGTGCGAGCCCCTTGGTATCATACTTATCTCTTCAAAATACTTAAATACTTCCTTCGGTTCCAGATCGGAAAGAACAGCCATATTAACTTTTTACCTCATTCCTCTGCTTCCAGTATTGCCTTTGATACACCGCCCTTAAACTTCCTTCCCGAGTTCTTTGCAGAAGGAAGAGCCTCTGTAGTATCTGCAGGACTCTTTGCCGTATCGGCCGGCGACTGCGAAGCTGCAGGAGCCTGAACAGTATTTACCGATGAAGTAAGGGGAGCCGGAGCGGCCTGGGGAGCCCCTTCCGCATAAGAAGGCAGCGCCTCAGCGGGGGGATTCTGGGCAGCGTTCATAAGCCTCTCAGCCTCCGCTCTCTCTGCAATGGCGGCATTCCTCGCAAGCTCCTCCTCTTCGGGATGAAGCTCGGCGCGGTTTGCATTTACAACACTTAATATCTGTGAAAGTGAATTTATAAGATTATTATTATTATCCTGTGTTTCCTGAATGGAAGCCATGAGTATCTGCTGTATATTCGCAAGTGAATCGTCAGTATACTGAATGGCTGATGACTGGATATTTTCAGCCTGCACCGAAGCAGTACCCATTATCTCCTGAGCCTGGAGATTTGCCTGCTTTACTATCTCTCCTGCCTGGGCATAGGCCTGCTGCATTATCTCATGCTGACTCACCATCTGGTCCGAGAAATCCTGGGCCTTTTTCACGAGCTCATCGGCTTTTGCGTGTGCGTCCGCAAGAATGGCCTCCTTATTGCTGATGATCTTCTGACAGCGCATGATCTCGTCAGGAGTGTGCGTTTTCAGCTCATGAAGAAGCTCGTCTATCTCTTCCTTGTCCACCAGTATCTTGGTGCTTGAAAAGGTTGCATACTTGCAGCCGTCGATAAGCTCTTCCATTTCCTCGATTATCTGTTCAATCTTACTAACCATTAGTACTTCCTCTTACTGTTTTCAAGCTGACAGTCTTTTAATTTTTTATATACCTCTTCCGCCACCTCAGGGGTTACAAATTCACTGATATCCCCTCCGTAGGAAGCCACCTCACGCACTATTGATGAGGAAAGATATGCATATTCCAGGCTGGTGGTGAGAAAAACCGTATCGAGACTCGGCAGTATCTTCCTGTTTGTCTGGGCCATCTGCAGCTCGTACTCGAAATCGGTCACGGCTCTAAGGCCCCTTATTATGACATCTGTACCGCTTTTCTTCGCATATTCCGCTGTAAGACCGGAAAAGGAATCTATCTCCACATTCGGAATATCCCTACAGATCACGCGTAACATATTAACACGTTCCTCAGCGGAAAACAACGGACTCTTGTCCGAATTGTTGAGAACGCTGACCGTGAGACGATCAAACATTTTTGCTGCTCTTCTTATGATATCCAGATGTCCCTTGGTTACCGGATCAAAGGAACCCGGATAAACCGCATTACTCATAAAGCCAATTAACCTCTTTTAAGAAACAGATGACGGTTATGCTTATACAGCTTGTCCTTCTCAATAATATACCCCAAATCCTCCGTATAGGAAAGGTCGGTCTTTTTTGAAGCTTCGACTATAATGAGAGTATCCTCTCCGACGATAGTTGATGAGCTTAAGTATTCAAGCACGTTTTTCTCTAAATCGCTTTCATATGGAGGGTCCATATGGATTATATCAAATATTCCTTTTTCTTCAAAGCGGTTAAGGGCGATCATTACATCCATGGTGAAAAGCTGTCCCCTGTCGGAAAGACGGGTAAATTCCAGATTTTCCCTGATAATGGCCGCAGCCTTCCTGTTCTGCTCAACAAAATATGCTTCACTGGCTCCACGGGACAGCGCCTCAATCCCTATGGCACCGCTTCCGGAAAAGAGATCTAAGAACCTGCTTCCCGGAACCCGCATCTGGATCACATTGAAAAGCGTCTCTTTTATTATGTCCTGGGTCGGTCTCGTTTCGAGCCCTTCAAGGGTTTTTAACGGCAGTCTCCTTGCACTTCCTGCTATGACTCTCATACTCTTATCTTTGTGCCCTTCGTATCTCTGTGGGTGTTTTTGACATAGGTTAAGGGCAGGTCAATACCCTTATATTCAATAGTACGCTCATCCGCATAGTTCATAAGATATGCGTTTTCAAGGGAATCTCCCTCCGAGAGCTTCATAGTCCGTACTCCGACGGCGCCCTTTTTCTTTTCAGGTATCTCTTCCAGGGCAAAGCGCAGGAAGAAGCCCTTTTTACTCTGAAGAAGTATCTGTCTGGTTTCGTCCGTGACCGGTGAGATAAGTATTATCCCGTCACCCTCCGAAAGATTGGTTGCTGCAACACTTCTCTTTAACACATCAAATTCGCTTCCGTCCACCATCTTCCCAAAGGCCTTTTTTGTAAGAAAGAGGAGCTTCATACGTATTATTTTATCAAGGTCTTCTATAAATACTATCTCTTCTTTTGTGCTGTCAAAATTACTGATATTGTCAATGGGCTTTCCCTTATCCCTGAATTTTCCATGCGGTACATCGAGTACCTTGATAAGATGTGCCTGTCCGGCAGCGGTAAAGAGCATGATCCGCCCGGTATTCTTAACGGGTATACAGTATTTATTCTCAGACTTCGCTGCCTCCTCATTTCTTTCAAAGGTTGCAGTATCCACGGTATGTGCATATCCGAAACGGTCCATAAGGAAGTACACGTCCGTTTCTTCAATTGGCTTTTCTTCAAATACGGCTGCTCCGGCATTGATGATCTCGGTTTTCCTGTCCCTGCCGAATTCCTTTGAATACCTGTCAAGATCCTTTATTATGGCTTTTTTCATGGATTCGGAGTGGTTAAGAAGATCCTCATATTCGGAAATACGCTTCAATGTCTCGTCATGCTCACGTAAAAGTGCTTCTATCTCCAGACCTATCAGCCGGTGAAGCCTCATATCGAGTATGGCATTTGCCTGTCTCTCGGTAAATGCAAAGTTCTGGGCAAGAAGTGCATCCTCTTCTCTCCTGAACTTTATTTTTTCCGTATTTCCGGTCATCAGGCATTCAACGGCATCTGCCCTGCTCTTTGAACCTCTCAGAGCCGCAATGATGATATCAATAACATCAACCGCTTTTATGAGACCCTCCTCGACCTCTCTCTTTTCCCTGTCCTTCCTTAAGAGCTCGGTATATTTCCGGGTATTTATCTCATATAAAAATCCCGCATGGGATGCAAGTATCTCCTTTAATCCCAGTGTTTCAGGTCTCCCGTGGCATACCGAGAGCATATTTACTCCGAAGGTATCCTCAAGCCTTGTTTTCTGGTACAAAAGATTCTTTATATTCTCAGGATCGGCTCCCTTTTTTAATTCTATGACGATCCGGGTTCCCTCTTTGTCGGACTGGTTTGAGATGTCGGCTATGTCGGCGGTTTTCCGGCTTTCCACCAGAGAGGCCACATCCGACATAAATTTCCCTATGCCGGCACCTATCATGGTGTAGGGAATCTCGGTAACCACGAGATTCTGCTTTCCGCCCTTTACATCCTCTACTATGACCCTGCCGCGGAGCTTTATCTTTCCCTCGCCCTTTTCGTAAATATCCTTCAGATCATCCTTATTGACGACTATACCGCCGGTCGGGAAATCCGGGCCCTTTATGTATTCGAGGAGTTCTTCCGTGGTGATATCTTCATTTTTAAGATATGCCTTTTCGGCCTCAATGACTTCCCTTAGATTATGTGGAGGCGTGGAAGTAGCCATTCCAACGGCAATACCCTCCGACCCGTTAATAAGGAAATTCGGGATCTTTACCGGCAGAACCTCGGGCTCACGCTCGGTCTCATCAAAATTCGGTACGAAATCCACGGTATTCTTGTCAAGGTCGGACAAAAAGGCATCCTCGGTGATCTTATGGAGCCTTGCCTCCGTATAACGCATTGCGGCTGCACCGTCCCCCTCTATGGAGCCGAAGTTCCCGTGCCCGTCTATCAAAATCTGGCCCTTCTTAAAGTCCTGGGCCATAACCACCAGAGAATCGTATATGGAGCTGTCCCCGTGGGGATGGTACTTACCCATGGTATCTCCGACTATCCTCGCACACTTCCTGTAAGGTCTGTCATGGCGGATATTCAGCTCACTCATATCATAAAGGGTTCGTCTCTGAACAGGCTTTAAGCCGTCCCTTACGTCCGGAAGTGCCCTTGACACTATTACCGACATGGCGTAATCAATATAGTTTTTCTGCATTATCTCGGAATATTCGGTTCCGATTATCTGTTCCTTGATCTTTGACGACATTTATCTTTTCCTTTGGCATTCAGGATCTGTTCCCGTATAGTTTTTGAAAAGCTCCTTCTTTCTTCAGATATCCAGCTCCGCATCCAGTGCGTGGGAATATATAAACTCCTTTCTCGGCGGAACATCATTCCCCATCAGGAGCTCGGTTACGGATGAAGCCATCCTTGCATCATCGATATTTACCTGCTTAAGGAGCCGCCTGTCGGGATCCAGTGTGGTCTCCCAGAGCTGCTGTGCATCCATTTCTCCGAGACCCTT
>CADCQV010000003.1 GCA_902803625.1 uncultured Lachnospiraceae bacterium | reverse complement strand
TCCATTATAAACGATCTTTACAATATAGTACGGATGCGTGCCGACAATAAGGGGCTGAAGGTCATACTGGATATAGACCCCTCGATCCCTTCCGTGCTCTTTGGGGATGAGAACAGGATAAAGCAGGTGGTTACCAATATCCTGACCAATGCGGTGAAATATACAGAAAAGGGCTCTGTAACTTTAAGTATCAGAAAAACAGAAGACAGCAACCCGGAGGACAGAGATGCCCTAAAGCTTTCATGTCCCGGAGAAAATCCTCCCGAAAGTTCCGTAAGGCTTCTGGTGACGGTGAAGGATACCGGTATCGGTATACGGCGGGAGGATGTTAAAAGGCTGTTTAAGCAGTATGAGCGTATGTATGAAAAACGTAACCGCATGGTTGAGGGGACAGGTCTGGGGCTCAATATCAGTAAGCAGCTTTTAGAGCTTATGGGAAGTAGTCTTTCCGTGGAAAGTATTTACGGAGAGGGATCGACTTTCGGTTTTGAGATCATTCAGGGCGTGGTCAGCGACGAACCTGTCGGTGAGGTCAAAGGCAGGCTTAAAAATCTGGAGCATCACAGGTACCGAGTCAAGTTTACGGCAGAGGATGCACGTATCCTTGTGGTGGATGACAACCTGGTAAATCTGAATGTGATAAGGAATCTTCTGAAAGAGACCCGGATACAGGTAGATACGGCAGTCTCCGGAAAGGAAGCCCTGGGACTCGTAAAGAAAAATGAATATGATGTTATCTTCTTAGACCACCTTATGCCCAACATGGATGGGCCGGAAACCCTTGAACATATGAGGAGGATGAAGGATAACAGATCGGAGAATGCACCTGTCATTTCCCTTACAGCAAATGCCGTGAACGGAGCAAGGGATCAGTATCTGAAAGCAGGGTTCAGTGATTATCTTTCAAAACCTGTAGATCCGCAGAATTTTGAGGATCTGCTCTTTAATTATATCCCTCCGGAAAAGATCAGGACTGTAAAAAAGAATGATGACAGACCGGAGCGGGAGGTGAAGAACCCTCTTCCCGAATGGCTCAATAAGGTCAGTGGTATCGATGCGGAAATGGGACTTAAGAACTGCAGTAATGTGGAGATATATTTAACCGCCCTTGAATGTTTCTATGAGGTGATCGGTGAAAATGCGGATGAAATAGAAGAATACTGGCAAAAGAAAGACTGGGAAAACTATACAATTAAGGTACATGCCCTGAGATCGTCCGCGAAGCTTATCGGTGCTTCGTCACTAGCCGGTCAGGCAGAGATTCTGGAAAAAGCAGGGCATAACTCTGATACGGAGGTTATTTCCCAAAACACGGAAAAACTTCTCAAGGATTACCGTGCTCTGAAAGATGAGCTTTTTGATCATTACAACAAGGGACACATATAAAAAAGCAGAACCGTCCCCATTGTCCACTGGATCTTTTCCGTGAGCTGTATGTGGATCCGATGATCAGGATATCCTTTGACGGAATCCTCCGGACTACACCTTTGATTAAGTCAACGGGGACGGTTTTAGTTGACGACGAAGCCAATTGTCCATAAAGGTAAGCTGTTCTTCCGTATGGAACCAGTGTTCGCCTCCCTCCATTACGGTTACTTCGGATGAGGTGCGTGCGGCAAATTCATTGATGGTATCAAGAGACTGGAGGTTATCCAGACTTCCGTAGAGGATCTTTGCAGGAGCGCTCCATGAAAGATGACGGCTCCGAACATATTGCAGATAGTCCCAAGAAAGATCGTCTCCGAAATTAACGGGGATGATCTTTTTTTCTTCAAGCTCCGCTTCGCTGACATCTGCCCAGGACATCATATCCATGATCAGTTTTTCAAGGTTAACAATCGGAGAGATAAGGTAAGTTCTGTCGATATACCTGTCTATTCCTGCGTTCATCGAGAAGTAGAAACCTATACTCTGGGCTACAAGGATCACCTTTTCATATGATCCGGTCAGTTCCCGTGCCTTTTCATTGAATTCAGTTACGGCATCCCAGGGATTATCCGATCTATAGTCAAATCCGTAAATTGATGCACCGGGAAAGAGCGGAGCAAAGTGCGCTGCCTCATCAGCGCTTCCGCCTTTTCCGTGGATGTAGAAGACAACTGTACGGTCTTTCCGTGATTTCCAGTCTTCCTTTGTGAGTATGGAAAAATGTTCTGTCCGGATATCACCCATCAGGGCGCAGGGCTTGTTTTCCTCTGTATGATGATACTTAAATCCGCATTTTTCCTGGCATCGCTTTGATTTGGTATTACCATCATAATAACCGCACCAGACGGCAGAACAGGAAAGATCATTGAAAGCATGCCCGAGCATCATGCTTACCGCCTCCGGGATCAGCCCCTTTCCCCAAAAGGGAACACCGATCCAGAATCCGAGTTCCAGCTCATCCTCTGCGATCTTCACATGGGAAGCAGCGGGTTTTATGAGACCAATGCTGCCGATTGCCTTATTATCTTCTTTCAGGCATACGGCATATGTTTCATCCGCGGATAAAACATTGCGGATGATCTCCCGACTGTTTTCTACGCTTGTATGTACAGGCCATCCGGCTACCGGTCCCACAAAAGGATCTTTTGCATACATATACAGGTCTGCGGCATCGGACTCGCTCCAGGGCCGTAAAATCAGTCTATTTGTTTCAAAAATCATTTTATTGCCTTCAAATATTAAGATTCAGACGCCAAAAGTCACATTTTGATTAAATACGGATTGTTCCGTGCTTCGCGGTCTCCGCTTCGCTACGGTCGGCGCAAAACCGATGTCCACTGGACATCGTGCGCCCCACAATCCTACCCCACACTCAACGGGG
>CADCQV010000002.1 GCA_902803625.1 uncultured Lachnospiraceae bacterium | reverse complement strand
CCTCCGAGTATTCCAAGGCAACCGGTTGTGATCCCGACACCTGCACTGACGGCCGATATCATTCCTTCCCCGGCCTGATGCTTAAGAAACTGTGATACGATCTTTTCATCTGCAGTAAGTTTCCCCGCATCCTTTTTTGCCAGGGTCTTTTTGGCCTTATGGACATCATTGACAGTACTTAATCCCCGGACTGCCTGTATTCCGGAGGCCGCGATCTTTATGGTTCCGGCACCGATACACAATGCTCCCCCGACAGCTGAGACCGTACCTGCGGTTCCTCCCACGGATTTAAGGGTGTCTGCAGTGCTGCCTATCCATTTGGTGCTTTCCGAAGCCATCTGTCCCACAACCCCAATGGTGGAAATCATGGAAGAGACGGAAATAGTCGCCCCGCCGCTAACGTTAATTATATCTCCCGTAATATCTATCCATCTTGCCACCTCATCGGCAGTTGACAGGGTCTTGTTCCCTGCAGTATTCACTATGTTCAGGACAATTCCTATAGCCCCGAGAAGACTTGTTATCCCCCCTACTCCGAATGAAGCAAAATTCAAGGATGCTGAAACACCAAGTCTCCCTGCTAATCCTCCTGCTGCGGATAGTCCCCCGCCAAAAATACCTACGCCCTCTCCAAGGACATACTCCTGCATAAAATCAAGGGCACCTGAACTGCTTCCGGCGATCTCATTTCCTATATCCTCATTTTGTACAGCGTTTTTTTGAAGCTGCAGCTCCTGTTCATACTCCTGCTTTCTGATTTCAGCTCCAGGATAAAGCCTTAAAAGACTCCGTATTAGTTCACCTATCTTTTTATACTCCTGAAACATTCTCTTCCTGAGAACAGGGTCCGCTGCCATATCAGGAGGCATATCGGGATGCAGACCGGAAGACCGGTACAGTAAGATGAGCAGGGCACCCCTTTCCCTTATGGCGTTTATAAGACCATTCTTTTTCTGCTCAAGCTGTTCCGGAATATTTGTATCCAGTGTCTCATTGTTTTCCACTGTCTTATCGCCGGTTATGATATCATTCTCAAGCTCTATAAGCTTATCCATAACAGGGACTGACTGCATGGAAGAACGGATTGCTTTGGAAAACCCGGCGAAGCTCTTATCCTTAAATTTAGAAATATCCGGAACGTAATTATAAAGAGCACTGTAGCACTCCGGAAGGGATACGCATTCCTCCCTGTCATTCTCAACCAGATAGAATACAAGCATCTGCTGCTCTTCCGGTGCTTCCAGAAGACTGTGCATAAAAGCATACTTGCCTTTATTTATACCTCTTTCAAGCACATAAGCCTGAACACGCCTTAGTCCCTCCTTCTGTTCCTCGGAAAACCTGATCGTTAAAGCATCGGCTTTTTTTCTCTTTATTCCTCCTTCATAATCCGGTAATTCTTTTATGATATCTACATGAAGAGTATCCGTACTGTCATAGAAGTCATTATTAAGGAAACGGTCATAGTCATTCAAAAACAGTTTGATCTTCCCGTTTTTTCTGTCTTTTTCATTAAATAAACTAAGATAATCGTTAATATCCTCAGAGTGAATAATAAAAAATCTGTCTTTATATACTTTTAAGCTTGTCTTCGTAATGAGGGTTTTGTCCTTTTCGGCATGTTCCACCATTTCGGAATAAAGATTCACAAGCTTCTTTAATTGTTTTTTTGGATCTGCTTTCTTTTCTTCGGTTTTCTTCCGGTCCGGGATGTACTTATATTCATCTAACCTTTCCTTAACACTTGTTTTATCGGAAAGCCCGATTTCCTTAAGTCTTATCAGATTCTGATAAAAATCTATAAGCCCGGTATTTCTCTGTTCACCCTCAATCCTATATAGCTCTGAAAGACGTGTCATCAGTTCTTCATAGGACAGTTCATATATCTTTTTATCCGTTATCAGAGAATAGAACTTATTCCTCATGATCATCTCGACCAGATCATAATGATCCTTAATGTCATGAAGTGTCTTTAGCTTTGCAATGGCATCCTTCAACTCTGAAGAAGGTTCTCCCATCGAAGATGCAAGGTCATATCTTTCCGTTACCACAGCCTCATAGGCGGGATACCTGAAAAAAATGTCCTTTATCTCTTCATAATGCTTAAAGAGATGATCACAGGAGGTCTGCCCCTTTTCAAAATTCAGAAAAAAATCAAGATCCAGCTCCGAAAACTCCCTGAAGCACCAGTCTTTTTCCATCTCATCAGCGGGTGGCAGCGGCTTCTCCTTTAAATTAAATTCCTTTTTCATATCGGAAAGGATTACCTGCTTTTCCCACAGATCAGCTGATTTCTGTAATCTCTTCTTTTTCTTTAAGGAATTTGTTGATATTTTGAAACCCACCTCAGCATAGCCCCGGCTGATATCTTCATTAATCGGTGGTTCGGCCGGAATATCCGGAAGCTCTCTCATCTTCTGCATTATGGGATTATCAATATTCTGTGTCAGATTCTGAATCAGTTCCGGATTTGTATCCGAAAGAAAAAGAAAATCAGATACAGCGGAAACACTTCCGGTCTCTATGCTGACCTTCCGGAGCTTCCGCTCCATATGTTTGCCTTTGCCCATAAATACCTCATTTTATGCGTTTCCACCGTTCAACATCCCGACCATCTCTTCAACCGTAATGTCATTTTTGAGTACCGGAAGAATATATGAGAAAAAGGTTTCCGCGGACCCGAGAGAAGCATCGACCGATCTTGATATCTCTTTAAGCTGCTCATTCTTACTGTCATTAACTGAAAGTATCGCAGTATTTTTGTACACGAAATTTCTGTCTTCATTACCAAGGGCAAAACAGCCGCAGGGAAGAAGATAATTTAATCTTGCCAAAGCAGCCGCAACATCCGGTGCCGCTTCCGGCGGAACCGAATTTGATAAGGAAATACAAGTGGTAAAGACCAGGATATCCTCATCGTCAGTGGGCAAAAAGAAAAATTCACCGAGGACACTTACGAGATCCGGTCCGAACTCCGGCAGCTCAGTCCTCAGAATATCCATAGGCGCATCAAGCTCCTTTGCTGTAAATATGGACATTTCACCGAAATCATCATCTTCCTTTAACTGCGCTTCCAATGCTTCCAATAGCTCTTTTTTTCTGTCGCTCATACCGTTATTACTGCCGCTCCTTTCTTTTTAACAAGTTCAAACGCCATTTGGACTTTTGACGTCTGTAAATAAAATATTTTTGACATCAAAAATACTGAATCACTGTTATGATACAACGAATTGCTCCGTTGCTTTCAGCAACTCTCGCAATTCTACAACACTCGCATTCCGCTAATTTACTGCGTGAATTGCTACATGCTCGTGTTGTTTAACGTCCAAAGTCAAATGGCTTTTTGAACAAGTTCAAACGCCATTTGGACTTTTGACGTCTGTATCATATTATACGTAATTATAATATATTTGGGCAGGAAGTCATACTTTTTTCACAGAAAAAAGCCTCCGAAACGAAGGCTTTTTCGATATTCAGCAATAAATTCTCAGTCGTAAATCCCCTTACCCATACAGCACTGCTTGAATTTCTTTCCTGAACCGCATGGGCAGGGCTCGTTTCTCCCGATCTTCCGTCCTTTTCTCACAAAGGTTCCGGACTTCTTCTGCTCCTTATAGAGCTCCTCTCTCCTTTCCTCGCTAAGGACATCATTCCATTCGGGAAGTCCGTAGAGCCAGTCAGCCTTTGCAGCAACCATATTGTAATAGAGCTTTTCATTATCGAAATTCAAGGATACAACTGTATCCTCATCCATATTCTGGATATCATTTTCCACAACCAGTGACTCATTTATCCCGTCGAGAAAGCCGGTCATGGTCATAATATCAACATTATATTTTTCGGCAAGCTCCTTTACCGTACCCTTTACCTCCGTATCGGGATCCTTTAAGAGCTCCGCATAGATATCCTTTTCCTTAAGGAAATACTCCTGCCAGAGCTTTTTCAGCTCCTCCTTGTCGGCGGTTTCAGAGTATGCCATATTTGTCCACTGTTCGAGTAATCCAGCCATTAGTTTTAACTGCCATCCTTTCTCTGTTCATTCGTATTTCAAATACATAGTTTACATTATATCAGCAAGATCAAACAATACAAGAATAAAGAGCAGAGGTAACTATTCAGAATCCGAAGGGTTCTGAATAGATACGAGCAGGGTTTTTATGCCCTGCTCTCTGAAATCCTTTACTGTCAGCAGCTTTCCTGTCAGATACCTCTCAATTCGTATCTGTTCAAAGCACTTCGGAATCTAAAATAGCTGCCTTATTTCTTTCTTGCTCTCATGGCTGCAAAGAGGCTCTGTATTACTATAAAGATAAAAAGCAGTGCAGCGGTAAGAATATTGGGCCAGGAGCTTGCGAGCTTTCCGTTGGTCTTTACTATGGATGAAATGGTACCGTTTATAAGAACACCGATAAAGGTTCCGAATACATTTCCCACACCTCCTGTGAGGAGCGTACCTCCGATAACTGCCGAAGATATGGCATCCATTTCAAGACCGGTCGCCTGCTGAACAGAACCTGCCATGGTGTTTAAGCAGTAGCAAATGCCGCCGATAGAGGTAAGAACGGATGAAAGCACATAGGCCTTCATCTTTGTCTGCTTGACATTAAGACCCATCATTGCGGCGGACTGCTCACTACCTCCGATAGCGTAAAGCGCACGTCCGAACCTGGTATAACGGAGCATCAGGAAGATCAACGCCAGTACGATAAGCGCGATCACCACTTCCACCCTTATAAAGGGTGCCATATACTTGCCCTTATTATTCAAATATCCTCCGAAGGGGAGTATGATCTTTGCATTTGCCCAGTTATAGAAAACAGCATTTATATCCTGGGTAATGGAAACCTGGTCAGTACAGATGACAGCCGTCATTCCGCGTCCGAAGAACATCCCGGCCATGGTGACAATAAAGGGCTGTATCTCCAGATACCCGATCAGGAAGCCCTGAACGAGTCCGAATACTATTCCGGTAATAAGGACAGCGGCACACATCTCCACGGCGCCTATTCCGTTCCTCATTCCGACGGCCAGCATCATACAGTCCATGGCAACCAGTGAACCCACAGAGATATCGATACCGGCGGTAAGCATAACAACCGTCAGTCCGCAGGATACGCAGATAAGACCCGAATTGGTTATAAGGATATTCAAAAAGGTCTGCAGATGGGTGAAGCCCTTGGCTCCGTAAGCTATACAACCGCCTGCGTACATAATAATGAAAAGCCCTATGGTAATAAGGAGCAGTACGGTATTTGAATTCATTGATCTAAATTTTTTCATGCCTTTGCCGCCTCCTTTGTTTCCTTCAAACTGCGTTTCCTGAAGAATGCTTTAAGGGGTGCCGACTGAATGGCCACGATTATAACGACGATTATAGCCTTGTAAACGGGCGCCTGGTCGGTAGAAACACCCAGAGCATAAAGGGTGGTGGTAATGGCCTGGATCGTATAGGCACCGATAATGGATCCGGCAAGATTAAACTTACCACCTCCGAGAGAGTTTCCTCCGAGGGCAACCGCAAGGATAGCATCCATTTCGTAATACAGGCCTATATTATTGGAGTCCGCAGAGGTGATACGGGATGAATTCACGAGTCCCGCAACTCCTGCAAAGAATCCGCAGATAACGTATGTAAGGAAGATGATCTTCTTTGAGTTCAGTCCGGCGATCCTGCTGGCCTTCGGATTGATACCCACGGATTGGATATACATTCCAAGGGATGTGTTCTTTAATACCAGCGCCACAACTGCAATACATATCGCAGCAATGATGATGGGCGTAGGAAGAATTCCCGTAAAGGCACCAAAGGCACCGAACGCGCTGTTACGTACATAAACTATCAGATTGTTGCAAAGTAAGAGTCCGATGGCTCTTGCCGCTGAGAACAGGATCAGGGTAGCAACCATCGGCTGTATGCCGAAGTAGGCAACCAGTGTTCCGTTAAAGGCTCCGCAGAGGGTACCCATTGCAAATGCTGCAAGGACTCCCACGATAAGCGGCACCGCAAGCTCCGATGTATTCGCTACTCCGTAGCCCGCAAGCAGCATACAGCAGAAGCTGGCTGAAAGACTCATAACCGATCCTACTGAAATATCTGTTCCTGCGGATGAAGAAACCACCAGTGTCATTCCAAGCGCAAGTATCGCAACCTCACTTCCGCGGTTAAGTATGTCAATAATACGTCCGTAAAGAATGGTTCCGCTGGATGTGGTCTGATTCAAGGTTATTGTAAAGAACGAAAGAGGATTCGCCCCTATGGCCGCGTCATGGAGTATATTGACCGCCATAACGAGGAACAGTGCCACCACCGGCAAGAGCAGAGGCCAGGATTTTATCTTTTTCATAAATGAACTGTCTTTTGAACTCATTTCTCCTCACCTCCTCCGGCTATTGCATGCATAACCTTCTGTTCCGTGATGTCTCCGCCTACCTCACCGACCTTCTCTCCGTCTCTCATAATAACCATACGGTTGCAGGTACGCACCATCTCCATAATTTCGGAAGAAATAAAGACTATACTCTTCCCCTGCTCTGCGAGCTCCAGTATAAGCTTCTGGATCTCTGTCTTTGTTCCGATGTCTATACCTCTGGTAGGCTCATCAAGTATAAGAAAATCGGGATTTGTGGCAAGCCAGCGGGCAAGGATGACCTTCTGCTGGTTTCCGCCGGAAAGCTGCTTTACAAGTGTCTCCGGTGACGGGGTCTTTATTGAAAGAAGCTCTATATACCTGTCTGCTATCTCATTCTGCTTCTGGGATGAAAGCCTCTTAAAGGTTCCTGTCTTTGCCTGAAGGGCTAAGATAATGTTTTCTCTGACGGTCAGATCCTCTATTATACCCTCAGCCTTTCTGTCATCAGGAAGCATACCCATTCCAAGATTCATCGCATCTATGGGCTGATGTATCTGAACCTCTTTATCCTTTACCTTCAGTGTTCCCACATTTGCCCTGTCTGCGCCGTATATGGAGCGGGCAAGCTCACTTCTTCCGGAGCCCAGTAGTCCGCCTATACCGATAACCTCGCCCTTATGGATGTCAAGGTCAAAGGGCTTAACGGTTCCCAGATGCGCAAGTCCCCTTGCGGATATCTCCAGCGGCTCGTGTGAGAGATCCTTTGATTCTCCCTTAATGGATGCAAGATCATCCAGATCCTTACCCATCATAGCCGCAACGAGCTTTACTCTGGGAAGATCTGCGATCGGATACTCACCAACCAGTGTGCCGTTCCTTAAAACCGTTATCCGGTCACAGACTGCATAAACCTGCTCAAGGAAATGTGTGACAAAGATAATACCAACGCCCTTATCCTTCAGCATCCTCATAAGCTTGAAGAGCTTTTCCACCTCTTCGTCATCAAGGGAAGAAGTGGGCTCGTCCAGGATGAGGACCTTGCAGTCCATATCTACAGCCCTTGCAATAGCAACCATCTGCTGTATGGCAAGGGAATAATTTTCCAGATTCTGTGTTACATCTACGCTGATACCCAGATCATCCATTATCTTCTGGGATCTCTTATTGTATGAATTGCGGTCAACCGTCCGAATGGCGGTCAGAGGCTCACGTCCTATAAAAAGATTCTCTGCAACCGAAAGATTGGGACAGAGATTTACCTCCTGATAAACCGTTGAAATGCCAACATTCTGGGCATCCCTGGTGGAATGGTTCTTTACAGGTCCGTCCACACCGTCAATATGGATCTCTCCCGTTTCAAAATCATTGATACCGGTAAGACACTTTATAAGCGTTGATTTACCGGCGCCGTTCTCTCCCATAAGAGCATGAATCTCGCCTTTTCTGAGAGTAAAATCAACATTTTCAAGCGCTTTAACCCCCGGAAAGGTCATGCTGATGCCGCGGGCTGTCAATACAACATTGTTTTCCATCGTTTGTATATGCCGATCCTTCCTTTAGTTAATCTGATAAAGGGGAGCCCTGAAAGTACGGGCTCCCCTGGTTTTTAAGAACTATAAATTAATACTGAGCTTCGATAACATCATCTGTTACCTCAACCATGGTCTGGGGCTTTCCGTCAACGGAGAAGTCTACGATCTGATCGGGAAGAGCATACCAGTTATCGGGAACGAGGATCTTAGCCTCAGGTGTTCCGCCTGACTGAAGAGTCTGGATAACTCCCTCAACTGTAGGAGCTGCAAGAGGGTTACACTCAAAGTCTGCAGTGATCTTGCCGGCCTGAACTTCCTTAAGTCCTGCTGTACAAGCATCATAGGAGATAAGGATTACATCGTTTCCGGGGCCGTACTTAACGCCTGCGTTGTCCATAGCTGTCATAGCACCGAATGCTTCGTTATCGTTCTCGCAAACAACAACATTGAACTTGCCTTCATAAGACTTGCAGTATGACTCCATAACCTGCTGTCCGCCTTCTTCTGTGAAGTCACCGGTCTGCTTGTCAAGGATTGTCCAGCCTTCTCTGTCAGCGATCTCTGAGAAACCGTCGGTACGTCCGATCTGAGCTGAAGAACCTGTTGTTCCCTGGATGATAAGAGCGTTGATCTCCTTGATGCCCTGCTTCTCAGCATAAGCCTTGAGCCATTCGCCGGCTGCCTTTCCTTCTGTAAGGAAGTCAGATCCAACCCATGAAACATACTTATCGGAATCGTCGATGGTTCTGTCGATAACGATTACAGGGATGTCAGCGTCAGCACACTCTGCAAGAACTGTATCCCATCCTGTTGAAACGATAGGGTCGATGATGATGTAATCAACACCCTGCTCAATGAATCCACGAACTGCCTCAAGCTGCTGAGCTGAGTCATTGTCGCAGTCAACAAAGCTTAAGTTGTAGCCGTTTGCCTCTGAGAAAACGTCCTGTGCGGACTTTGTGGAAGCTGTTCTCCAGTCAGACTCATGTCCAACCTGTGCAAAACCAACGTTGATGGTGCCGCCTGCTCCGCCTGCTGCTTCCTTAACCTCTTCTGCTGCCTCTTCAACAGTTGCTGCAGTGTCAGCTGCTGCGTCTGCTGCTGTGTCGGCTGCAGCTGCTGCTGTGTCAGCTGCTGCGTCTGCTGTGTCGGCTGCTGCATCTGCTGCTGTGTCGGCTGCAGCTGCTGCTGTGTCAGCTGCTGCTCCTGCTGCATCGGATGCCTGCTGTGCAGCGCCGCCGCAGCCCGCGATGGTAGCTGCTACGAAAGCTGCTGTTAAAAGTACGCTTAAAATCTTACGCTTCATTTTTTTCCCTCCCTTTGGAATTTTGCTGATCCCTCTTAAAGGGATCATTGTTAATATATGGCAAAACGCAGTTCCTGCGTAATGCTTCTTAAATGATAACTCCGTGTTCACAATTATTCAATACTTGTGAACAAATATTAAACAAACCTTAAACAATTAATGAATGCTTAAAAATCCATTGAAGCTATGGCTGCCTTCTCGACCTCTATTGCCTTTTTATAGTTTTCAGTAAACTTCTCATAGCCCTCAACATCGGCCTTGTCAGGCTCTATAGTGGAGCCTGTGAGGTTGGCAAAGATCTCCTTATCCAGATAATCCTCAAGCTTCATTCCGTTTCCGTTTATAAGGAAGGCTGAAAGAAGAGCCATTCCCCAGGGGCCGCCCTCACTTGCAGTATCCATGCAGGTTACCGGTGCGTTCAGTGCTGCAGCTAGATAGCTCTGTCCGACACCCTTCTGTGTAAAGAAACCGCCGTGTCCGGTGATCCTGTCAATTGCTACGTTCTCTTCCTTAATAAGTATATCCATACCGATCTTTACTGCTGCGATAGCCGTATAAAGATGGGCCCTTATAAGGTTTGCAAGATTGAACTTGGAATCGGGCATATATGCGAGAACGGGACGTCCCTCGTTCAGGTGGGTAACCCCTTCTCCCGAATAATATCCGTAGGACATTACACCGCCGCAGTCCTTGTCTCCATTAAGGGATTCATGGAACAATGTTTCAAAGATCTGCCTCTCCTCCATAGGAGTTCCGGCCTTCTCTGCAAATTCCTTAAAGATATTTACCCAGGCATTGATATGGGTCGTTCCGTTATTTGCATGGCTCATGGCAACGGGAAGTCCCGTGGGGGTCGTCACCATATCTATCTCCCTGTAAACCTTTGACAGGGGCTTTTCCATAACGAGCATTGCGAAGGTGGAGGTTCCTGCCGAAACATTACCTGTTCTCGGACCGACAGCATTTGTGGCAACCATTCCCGTGCCCGCATCACCTTCCGAAGGAGCAACCGGTATGCCCGCCTGCAGATCTCCGCTGGGATCTATCCACTTCGCGCCCTCTTCCGTAAGTGTTCCGGCCTTTTCTCCGGCCACCAGAACCTTCGGAAGGATATCCTTAAGCTTCCAGGGATAACCCTTATCCTTGATAAGCCCGTCAAACTTGTCGACCATAGCCTGATCGTAGTCATTTATCGAAGAATCAATGGGGAAGATACCGGAAGCATCGCCTACACCCGCATTCTTCTCTCCTGTGATAACCCAGTTTGCATAGGAATCAAGTGTTGTGCAGAAATCTATATCTTTTACAAAGGGTTCATTATCCAGAACAAACTGATAGAGATGGGAGATCGTCCATCTCAAAGGAATGTTGAAATCAAAGAGATCTGTCAGCTTATCCGCTGCAGCCTGGGTATTGGAGTTTCTCCAGGTCTGGAAAGGTGAAAGGAGCTTTCCGTCCTTATCAAGAGCGATGATCCCGTGCATCATTGCACTTATTCCCATAGCACCGAACTTTGTAACCTTGCTTACCCCGTACTTTTCTTTAATATCGGAAACAAGCTTTTTATAACAGTCCTGGATACCCTCGGTAACTTCATCCATTCCGTAGGTCCAGATGCCGTCCTTAAGGCTGTTTTCCCATCTGTGGGAACCCTTGGCAAGGACATTTCCCTTGTAGTCGGTTACGACCGCCTTGATATTGGTGGAACCGAATTCGATACCAAGCGCTGTCTGTCCGCTTTCGATAAGTTCTTTACTCATTGATTACCTTCTCCCTTCTTTATTATGTAGAATTTGGAT
Organism: uncultured Lachnospiraceae bacterium; assembly: GCA_902803625.1. Taxonomy (GTDB): domain Bacteria; phylum Bacillota; class Clostridia; order Lachnospirales; family Lachnospiraceae; genus NK4A144. The sequence goes on along the minus strand of CADCQV010000002.1, from coordinate 13,544 downwards.
TATTTCCCGGTTAAGGACTTATGGTCCTTCACCCTATCTTCAAAATGGAATTCCTTATTACCGGCTCAGACTCGAACATGAAGCTGGCATCAAAGCCGGGATCATCTATCATTTTGATCAGATTATCCGCCACCTTCCTCCCAAGCTCCTCCTTAGGGTGTATAAAGGAGGTGAAGGGGATCTGGCACATTCTGGAAAGGTCTGAATCATCAAAGCTCACTACCGAAAGATCCCCGGGAACCCTGATATCCGCAGCAATACACATATTGATAAGCTGAAAAGCAGCTTCATCATTGTAGCAGACAACGGCCGTGCAGCCCTTCAGTCTGTCAAAAATATAATCCCTGATAAGGTTCAGATTTGAAAGCACCCCGGTATCTATCCAGATGACCCGTCCGGCGTCAGGCCTTATGTGTGCATCCAGCAGAGCCTTATTGTAACCGTTATACCTGTGATGCCCCTGTCCGTCGTCACACTTGAATATTCCGGCGATCTTTCTGTGACCGTTTTTTATAAGAAGCTCGGTCGCGCTTTTTGCGGTCCTGTCATCATCCATCCTGACACAGGGCATATGAAGGGAATGATATGAAGCATTGAAAAAAAGGATCGGTATTCCCCGCCTCGAAATCTCCCTGTAATACTTCATATTTGAATTCGGAAGAGCGCTTTTACTGGGCTCGGCAATGAGTCCGTCGATATCATTCTTTGAAAGAAGGCTCTCAAGGATATCTGCTTCCTGCGAAATACGGTCATCCGTGAAAAAAAGCTGCGTTGTATAGCCGTGTCCGGAAAGAACAGTCTCTATCCCCTTTAATGTGGGAGGAAAGATATAGCTGTCTATATAGGTACTCATAACGGCCACGTTCATGTGCCGTTCTCTTCTGATACCCTGTATCCTGTCTCCGATATAGGTACCGCTGCCCTGTACCCGGGTGAGGATCTTCTCCTTTTCAAGCTCCGAGGTGGCTCTTCTCACGGTCTGACGGCTAAGGCCGAACTGCTCAGAAAGCTCCTTTTCCGACTTTATCCTGTCACCATACTTTAACGCACCTGATTCGATATTCTCTTTTATCCAGTCTATCACAAGCTGGTACTTAGGATCGGATGCGGACATTTTCCCTCAATTAAAGCAAAGATGTATAGGTCATCTGCGACCATTTGATACATGCATTATAAATTTGTATTGTCAACTTACACTGAAAATTATGTACCAAATAGCAATACAAGTCAACGCCTTACGGCAAAAATATCAATATTAACAGATTTGATATATCGGAATTGTGAAAATAGCACAAGACATGTGCAAATATTAAAGACAACTATGACTTGTAAAAGGCAGGATCAGAAAAAAATTACCCCGCCCATCAAATGACCTGATGGCGGGGTAAAAAATAATTTCTATAATTACTATCACTTTTTTTTGAAACCATTTAACATATCCGGTGTCGTGACGTTTTCCCCTTTTGGACCGAAAACCACAAAGGATTTTTTGCAGCTGCAGAAATACGTCACACTGTTATTTTTCTTGTCATAAATTACATTTGGAGCAAACTGTTCTTTCTTGTCATTTCCGCAGAAAGGACAGACTATATCTTTTCTGTATGTGGGAAGATCTTCATTTGATTCTCTCCAGCCGCCGGACACCTTATCAAGTTCATCTTCATTCAGTTTATTCATCATATCACACCTCCGCTAGGCTTTTTTCTTATCTCTCATTGTAATATACGAAACCAGTATCAATAATGTCAGCGCAAATCCGATAGCAATTCCTACAAATATCATCATATTACTGCCGGATGAATGATGCGCTATAGCATATGGCGAGAACCTGTCCGTACTGATCGTTATGGTATCCGGATCATCATCCTGATCCTCCAGAACATCAATTTCGCCGTTATGATTGCGAACTACACAAAACTGATATTCTTCACCCTTAAGCTCATCCGGGATCTTAAAGGTAAGCGTCATTTCGGAATCAAGCTTTTCCACAAGACTGGAAGTGCCGTCTATGGTCTTCGTAAGAGTTATATAGAGATACCTGTCTATACTTACTCCCCTGGCACCCTTCATAGTTGACTTCTCATATTCACCCGGATTCTCGGCTTCAGCTATCGTAAGGGAAATAAGCACTTCCTCCCCGCCGAACATCTGAAGCTTCTCTTCCTTAGTAAGGCAGGCTTTTATCACTTCCTGCAGATTCTTTACCGTAATACCGTCAGAAACATTGAGAAGCTCACCCTCCTTACCGGGCACCACGGATTCGCTGTTTATCATAACATCCAGAAGCCCCAGCTCATAGGCTTCATTTATCAGGACATCATCTCCTCCGGCATCGATAAGCTTTTCTGCGGTCTCCGGCTTAATGTCAAGAGACTGGTAAACCCCCACTGCGGTATCCGGGTTATATCCTTCCACCACTTCCTTAAGCTCTGCGGTATTTTCCATACCAACAAGGTTCTGTTCCTGAGGCACCACCAGAGTCTCGGTATCTCCCTCTGCAGCGAAGGCAGCTTCCTTTTCTTCCTCTGACATTGCTGCGTATTCCTCGGGAGTGATTATGTGCGAGCTCTTCCCATCAGCTCCCTCCGGTGCATCCTTGAGCTTTGCGATCGTTATTGCTTCCACTTCTTCCGGAGTAAGGATCTTATCCATCTTCACTTCATTTACGGCGTCCGCCTTCGGGGCAAAAGCCACTGATATGGTATGATCCTTTCTGACATCATTAAAAGTAAAGGATGAAACCGCACCTACCTGTTCTCCGTCCACAGACACAGCGAGGATACCGTATCCGTTATCCGGTGCGATTATGTATGTCAGGCTGTTGCCTTCGGTGACCGTAGTCTCACCTGAGGGACTTATGGCTCCTCCCTTGTTTGCAACACCTGATGTTATCTTGTGGTTTTTTGCACCATCCTTTTCAAAATAAGCAGTAATGCTTAAATCCCTGTCCAGCTTCTTTATTTTGAATTCTTCGGACTCAGATATCACCTGATTATTAAGTACATAGCCCTTGAAGTGATAACCTTCGTTCGCTCTGGCTTTCAGTAAAACCTCCGAGCCTTTTTTGTATGTGCCTCCTCCGCTTACATTTCCGCCTTCTTCAGGAAATGCAGCCAGATTTACGACATAGTCTTCCTTCTTGAACTCCGCGGTAAAGGTGTGCTTTTCCTGCACATTTGTTATTTCAACCTTTTTGTCATGGCTTAGCAGTCTGTCATTCTCATACCAGCCTTCGAATATATACCCGTCCTTTGGAATGGCTTCTATCCTGGTACTTTTGCCTTTTTCCACAAAGCCGCCGCCGGTGACACTGCCCTTATTCTTGTCGGAGCTCTTTACCTTTATCTCATAACCGGATGCCTCAAATTTAGCCTTGTATTTCAGGTCTTTTGTAATCTTCTCCGTGGTGAATGAAGCAGATCCGGAAACGTGTTCCCCGTTCTCTGTAAGCCACTCGGAAAATCTGTATCCCTTTTCCGCAACTGCCGTCAGAGTTGTACGTTCCCCACCCTTAAAGGATCCCTTTCCGGTAACGTATCCTCCCTCTGAGGGTTCAGCATAGGCGCTGACAATATAATCTTTTTTGCTTATATCGACCTTTGCAGTATCCTTAAAACTGTTATCCGCATTGGATGTTGCGATAACGGTAATACTTCCCGCCGTTTCATCATCGCCGATTGTAAGGTAGCCTTCTCCGTCAATACTTGTATCCCCGGAGTTGTTTCCCTGGATCCTCCAGGAAACCGACTTATCGAAATCGTTCCTTCCCTCAACCGTTACATTGAAATCCATAGTGTTGCCCTGCTTCATTGTCACAGTGGAAGGAGAAATCTTCACCCTTGTAATGGCAGGGCTCTCCTTTTCAACCCTTAAAGAAACCTCTGTCTTTGTCTCTGCATCGGATCCTCCGAGATCCGTGAACAAAACGGTAGTCGAATAATCGCCGGGAGACAGCTTGCTGCGGTCTATCTCCACACTTCCCTGTATTCCGCTGCCGGGGGTTAAAGGAATATTTACTTCAGAGGGCATGTTTAATAAAAAGATCCCGGATGTATCTGTCTGGCTCCATCCTAAAGAGATATCCCCTTCTCCGTCATTGGTGATAACGAAGCTCAAGGGTCTCGGGCTGTCAGACACACCTATCGTACCGAAGCTCAAAGAGTCATTGTTTATGCTTATCTTATATTCTTCGGAAACCGGATCCACCGGTTCATCGGGCTTTGTCTGCTCTTCCGGCTTTGGAGTCTCTTCCGGATTCCCGCTTTCCTCCGGCTTTTCAGGTTTCTCCGGATTCGCAGGCTCTTCCGTTTTTTCAGGCTCCTCCGGATTTGCAGGCTCTTTGGGGTCCCCGTTTTCCGGGGACTCCGCAGGATCAGAAGACTGTTCCTTTTTACTGTTTGCTTCGGGATCTTCCGGAATCTCTTCCTCAACACTCTTTTGAGCCTCTTCCGTACTGTTCTGTTCCGGCAGATTTTCCTCAGCAACCGGTTCGGAAGCCTCTGCAGGCATTTCGCTGCTTTCTTCGGCATAAAGAAATACGGAATTCGACACGATCAGCACGAATATAAGAAATACCGTGAGTATTCTTTTTATTAACACACCCTTTTTCATTATTATCCTCCTGATAGCAATTTGCTTATCTGAAGAGTACTGTCCCCTGAAGCCGGATCATCAGCAGGTAAGCCAGCGTGCGCCGCACTTATTGCAAACCTGTCCCTCAACAAGCTTTCCGGTGTCAACCATATAGAAATTAACAGTGCTGAGATCCTTACTGTCGCAGTTGTCTCCCTGACACTTTTTCTTTTTCTCATGGTAATTCCTTAAGGAGTCATTTTTTACTTCGATGGTTCCGGGAGGGCATTCTGCAAGGCTCTTTACTTCCTTTGCTTTATGATGCTTTCCTCCGCTGATATCCTCGAGTTCTCCTGAATCCAGTTTCTTCATTTCTTCTGACATAATTTTTACCTCCTAGGTGTTCTTTTTTATGCTTGCTCCGCCCTTATGCGGCGGTAACAACCGTATATCAATGAATCAAACGCCATCCGGATCCGGGCGTTTGTATCATCTTATCTATACATACGAAGCAAAACAGAAAATGGCATTTTAACGGTCAAGCCGCTGTCTCTCAACCAGCTCCGCAAAGAAACCGTTATTTTTAATAAGCTCATCATATGTCCCGTCCTCAATAAAGTTTCCTCCGTCAAGGACCAGTATCCTGTCTGCATTCTTAATGGTAGACAGTCTGTGTGCGATCACTATTCTCGTGCATTTCAGCCCCTCCAGTGCAGAGGTGACCTCCATCTGTGTCTTATTGTCAAGGGCGCTTGTTGCTTCATCAAACATGAGTATCCTTGGCTTCGGTGCAACGGCTCTTGCGATCATCAGTCTCTGCTTCTGTCCTCCGGAAATTCCGCCGCTTCCCTCACTAATCATGGTCTGCATCCCCATTGGCATTTCTCTTATATCCTGATCAATACCGGCCATTTTTGCAGCCTCCCAGGCTCCGTCCATCGTCAGGAGCGGTTCCGAGATACTGATATTTTCATAAATACTGCCATTTAACAGCTTTCCGCCCTGCAGCACCGTACCTATGCTTCTGCGTAAGGACTGCAGATCTATGGATTTCATATCCCTTCCGTCATAATATATCGACCCTTTATCCGGTTTTTCAAAGCCTATTAAAAGCCTGAGCAGTGTGGATTTTCCGCAGCCCGTCTTCCCCACGATCGCTACATACTGTCCTGCCTTTATTTTCAGGGACACGTCGTTCAGAATATTGGGGCTGTCATCCTCGTAACGGAAGGATACGTGGAAAAGCTCTATGTTTCCGTTCAGCTTCTTTACGAGTGTCTTATCCCCGCTGATCTCCGGAACTGTAGAGAAGATGGGTTCCACCATTTTCAAATATGGGATGATGCCCGCCACATCAAGTGCTATTCCGAAAAGTGAAGAAAGTGCGCCGTAAAGCATTGCATAGGCTGAATTGAATGCGGAATACTCCGCAACCGAAAGGCCCTGATTCAGGGTAAGATAGTAGATAATGACGGTTCCAACCATACCTATGGCTGAACTGATTACAGGATTCAGCTTTATTATGAAAGGAGGGTCATAGGATAATCTGGCCATATCCGAATAAGCCTTTGACCATTTCCCGAAGGCTCTTCTCTCTGCTCCGGAAAGCTTTATTTTCTGTATCCCGCTAAGAAGAGAATAGGTCAGGCCGCTTTCTTTTGATGCTGTCTCCATCTTTTCACGGCTTATCGACATCTGTATAAATGAAGAAACCACTGAAAATCCCACATTGATAATGATTATTACAAGGGATGGTATAACCATTTCCGGGGCAAAGTGGAAAATCTGTGTAAGATAGGCCAGGGAAAAAACGCTGGTGAGTCCCGTGGAGACCAGAATAGAACAGATCGTTCCCCCAAGGCTTGAAATATAATTCATCCTTTCTGTGATCTCACCGGAGCTGTACTCTTTGAAAAAGGCTGAGGGAAGGGAAATAACCCTCATCATTGCCGCAGCCTCCACTGAAAACAGGGTCTTCCTCTGGATACGGGCAAGTATCAGACTTTTTAATGAGTTGATGATCATCAGGCTCACAGATACCGTGGCAAAAAATATACCTGCGGCAAAAAGGCTCAGAAAATTCCCTGACTTTATCAGCGAATCGGAATAGAGCCAGAAGGTGATCCTGGGTGTCAGCATCCCCACAACGGTTCCTATGGCCGTTGCGATCACCATATAGATGATATCGTCAAAGGAAAAGCTCTCCACTATGAATCTGACCACATCCGCAGCGTTAAGCTCCTTTAGGGGAAACGGCTTGTAAAAGCATATCGCTTCTTCACTTAAGTTTTTCGCATTTGAATTTGTGACAAACGTATCCCTGCCGGTAGCTGCGTCCCTGAAAACATAACCTCTGGCAGGTCCGGGAATAAGTGCAACCGGGGAACCGTCCTTTAGAAAGCCAAGCATGGGACCCACTGCATTTTTATACCAGCCCTCTGTAAGCTTAACCACTCTTTTCATGATCCCGTAGGGGTGAAGGAGATGGTCCAGCTCCATGTCAAGATCACTTACTTCCTCAGGGAATTCCTTCAGCCTGATCCCGAAATACTTGAGGATGAGATCCATCGAAGACCTGGCCTGCTCCAGTGAATCATTAAGCATAGCCCCTGCCCTGCTCCCCATGACGATACCTGCCATGTCCGCATAGGCACGTGCCATAACCTCCTCATCTTCAAGCTTTCTCTTATTTATCTGTTCAGAAAACCAGTTTGTTTCACTCACTCGCTTGTCACCAGCTCAGAATAATATCCGCCCTTTTTGTATAGTTCGTCATGGGTTCCCCTCTCAACCACGACACCGTGATCCAGAACCACTATTTCGTCACTGTCCCTTATCGTGGACAGCCTGTGTGCAATAACTATACAGGTGATTCCCCTGTCCTTAATGGCCTTTACAACATCGTACTCCGTCTTCGCATCAAGAGCGCTTGTTGCTTCATCGAGTATTATAACCGTAGGATCCTGGGCAAGTACTCTCGCTATCTCCAGTCTCTGTCTCTGTCCTCCGGAGAAATTCTGTCCGCCCTCGATAAGCTTGTGGTCGTAACCGCCCTTTCTCAAAACGATATCGTCATGGATCTGTGCATCCCTGGCAGCAAGGATCATCTCAAAATCCTCAATGGAGTCATCCCACATTTTTATATTGTTCCTGATGGTATCCTCGAAAAGGATAATATCCTGATCCACCACGGCAACAGAACCGGTAAACACATTTCTGTTTATTTCTTCAAGGTGTTTTCCGTCATACAGTATCTCCCCATCCCAGGGATCATAAAGTCCCGTGATAAGCTTAGCGAGAGTTGATTTTCCGCAGCCGGAACTTCCGACAAAGGCAACTCTGCTTCCGGGACGGATCTTCATACTGAAATCCTTTATGATCGGAGACGACAGCCTGGAATAGCCGAATGATATATTCTTAAGCTCAATTTCACCTTCAAGCTTCCGGTAGCTTTCATCCCCGCTATCCCTGTCACTGACATTCTTATCAGCGGGATAGCGCATTACATCCTCTATCCTCTCCATCTCGGTCCGCATTTCCTGCAGTGTCTGTCCCGCACCTATAAGTGACCCTGCAGGCTGCGTAAAGGAAATCAGGAATCCGTCAAAGGCTGTTACCATACCAAGCGTGAAGTGACCCTTCATGGTGAGAAAAATGCCTGTTACCAGAATAACGGAATGCAGAATATCCGAAGTGATCTGAGGAACGAGTCCGAGATATGTATTCAGATTCATATACTTATTCATCTGGGTATTGACGCTCGCCTGAAGCCCTGACCAGCGTGAAAAGAAGCCGTTTTCCGCCCCTCCCGCCTTGATGGACTCTATCATATTAATGCCGGCCACCGTAAGTCCCGAGAGCTTTCCGGCATCCCTCATCTGCACACGGGTAATATTCACTCTTTTGGAGGATATGATCCTGGCCATCAAAACATCGATCAGGATACTTAATAAACCAATCGCAGTAAGAATAATGCTGTACCTTATCATTACAAACAGATAAAAAAACATCATTCCGGTCTGCAGCACCAATGGTGTAAAGGTTTCCACAAGACTTGAGGCTATGGTTGCATTCTCATTTTTTCTCTGCTGTATATCACCGGTCATTCTCTGGGAAAAGAAATCGAGCGGGAGATGGAGCACCTTCCACATAAAGGAGGCGTTCCCGACAATTGTAAGCTTGCCGTTGATCTTCAGGGAGTATATGGTCTGTACCCACAAAACGATTATCTGTATCAGAGAAAATATGGCAAAAAACAGGATGAAGCCGTTATTCCATTCCGGATTGTGCTTTGTAAGAAGACGGTCCAGAAATATCCGGGAAAAGACCGGGTTTATAAATTCACAGAGTGAAGTGATGATACTTGTCAGAATAACAAAAGCAACCGCCACTCCGGTTCCCCGGGCAGCCTTTCTCGCAAAGTCGAGAACGCTTCTTCTTTTTCCGGATAGTTCAAAGTCTTCCGATGGCTCGAACAGAAGACATATGCCGGTAAATGATTCATCCAGCTCTTTTATCGGAACGGTCACAGCACCCCTTGCGGGATCATTGATATACGCCTTATCTCCCTTAAAACCTTTGATAACAACAAAGTGATTAAAGTTCCAGTGTATTATAGCCGGAAACGAGCATTCTTTTCTAAGGATCTCAACATTTTCAAGCCTGTATCCTGCAGCATCCAGTCCGTAATTTCTGGCAGCCTTTAATATGTTTTTTGCATTTGAACCGTCTCTGGAGACACCGCAGTCATACCTTACCTGTTCAAGCGGAATCCACTTTTCGTAGTAGGCAAGTATCATGGCAAGACAGGCCGCGCCGCATTCCAGAGCTTCCATCTGCATTACGACAGGAGTCTTTGCAACCTTATTCTGTACAGGTGATTTAACGGTTTTTTTCTTAGTAATCAATGACATAATCTGAGTATCATTCTTCGTTATTTAAAAGGAAGGACACTGGGCTTACACTGTCTGTAACAATCTCGGCCATATAGATTCCGTTCGGAACGTCTATTTCGGCATATACGTAATAAAGTATATCTGCATCGGAATATCCGGATTCTGACAATGCAATGTCTCCCAGCACATCAGAAGCTCTGTACCCATCGTTTCCGTACGATAAAACCGTGCCTTCATGACCGCTAATTTCAACCTTCAGATCGGAATGTATCTTCAATATGTCTTCAGCTTCCACATAGAGAACCGTTCCGCTGTCATCTACTACCGCCGGAACCTTTATCCTGGTCTCAAGCTTTCCGAAGGTTCCCCAGATGATAGCTCCGAACAGGACAAGGATAATGCTTACCAAAAGCATCCAGACTCCCGGATTCGTCACGGTGATATAATCATTCAGCTGCTCGGGAGAAGAGATTTGGTCCAGACTCTTCTGTCTGTATAATTTCTGCTCGCTCAAGGGATTCCTCCTGTATTCTGTGACTCAAACGCCATTTGGACTTTTGGCGCTTTAATCATCTTATCATAAAAAATACATTTAGTTAAGATTATTGTCTGAAGACGACTTCCCATAAACATCGTATGCATCCGGAAAAAAATACCCCGGGAAGGCACTCTCCCGGGGTAAAATAAGGAATGAGAAGATCTATCCTTACTTCTGTTTTACTTTGCAAGGAAAGGCTTTCTTGTCCTTCTTGCTTCTTGCATCGCTGAAATACCCATATGACAGACCGTACGGACCTGTCCAGACATCCGCGGAATTGGCGCTTACCTTTCCGGTCTCAGGGTCGAATTCCACTTCATGTTTTCCGGTTTTGAAGCTGTCCTTTTTTCCGTTTTTTATCTTGCATTTTTTACCAAGTACAGTATAAATCAGCATATAATTACCTTTTTTCCCTTTAAGAGAGCATACCGTTTTATACTTGTTTTTCTTCTCATTTTTCGTTTTTGTCTGGCCAATCGAAATCGTATCGGTTAGTCTTCTGGGATATATGATCACCGGAAGCTTCACACTGTCAAGGCTGCCCTTAGCGGACACCTTTGTGAGCTTCCTCAGCTCCTTCTGCATCCTTTTCCCTGCCTTATCTCCCTTGGGTAAATAAAGCTTCAGGATCTGGATACCCGCATTGGAAACGGTGGGATAGGGTCCCTGGTTTGCGGAGGCGTTTTTTAACCTGGTGAACTTTACTGTTTTTACTTCATAGAATCTACCCGTGGTATTATCTGAAGCAACTATCTTACCAATGACATTATCGCCCCCTTTAACCCTTTTCTTTTTGCCAAAGAAGGGGATCTGCTGGAAATAGCTGATAGTATAATTTCCAACCACCATATTTGCGGACTGTGAGAACTCATTACTATCCATTCCGCTACTCCTTATTGTATAGACATCGTAGCTTACGGTTTTATTATCAACATACTTCTTATCGACTGTATAGCTGTCATCTTTCTTTATCTCCAGACCCGGAGCGAGATCAAACTTAACGCACTTACTGTCTATATATCCAGAAGGGAATTTTCGGTTATCCCGGTTCATAACATAAACCTTAATGAGAGATCCTGAAAGATCTCCACGGCTGACACTTATTGTAATGTCGTTATCATCGCCACTGATCCGGCAGCTATATTTCGTCCCCTTATCAGCTATATATTCTCCTGCATCAAGCAGCAGATTTCCGGAGCTAAGGGTTCCGCGGAATTTCAGTTTGGTTCCTTTGGTTCTCCCGTTGGAGTCTATTTTCGCCGGTATAATACTGAACCCCCAGGAACTCGGCCAGCCTGTTCCATGGCTGTTTTCCCGCCTGACATCCGCTCCGTTGTCGCTGGCGATCTCACACTCCCACTCGTGGTTACCGCTCCATTCCGTGTGCCCGACCACTTTTTGCAGCACCTCTTCCGTCTCTTCTTCCGTCTCTTCTTCCGTCTCCGAAAGATCTGCTTCCTCTCCGGATTCCGGCACATCCAGTACGGCCGCTCCCTCTCCGGACTCCTGCGCATCAAGCACAGCCGCTTCTTCGGGCAGGGTGTCGTATCCCTGTTCTCCGGGCTCTGCCGCCCATATAGACGTATTCAATGAGAAGACCATAGCCGTCGACAGCATCAGGGATATGATCCTCTTCCTTCTGGTTTTTTGTTTTAATGATTCCATTTTCTCTCCCATCATTTCTAATACATTCAGTACCCCGGATGTAAGACAAAAAAGGTACTGTTGTTTACTCTGCTTATGCATACTCTGCTTATGGAACTTTAATCATTAATAATAGGTATGTAAATACTTTCCTCCTTTTGATTTCTTTAATTTAAATTTCAGCTTGAATTTCTTTCCTGAACCATCAGGTGAAATATATGTCACAGTATAGCCTCCCTTTGTTCCGGGGAAATAGTAAAGGGTTGCAAGACCTCCGCTATATGTGGACGCAAGCCTTGTTGTCACGGCCTTTGCAGCTTTTTTTGGAAGCTTCGCACTGCACATCTGGATACCGCTGTTTTTTCTCTCGCTTTCCGTAAGTCCGGAACCGTTTTTATACCACCAGCTGTTACCATTCGGCTGTTCGTAGAGAGCCACTCCCACGCTTGCTTTATTCTTATCATAATATCTCACGTAATTTCCTTCCGGAAGGAAATGAAAGGGTCCGTATCCATAGTCGCAGTTAGAGTTGGCTGTAAGCTTAACCGTTATGCTTTTCTTAACCTTTCCGTTGAGTACATAGCCCATTTTCTTTACCTTCGGCATTACAGTCATTACATAGTAGGCTCTGTTTTTCTCATATTGGGCGACCACGGCGATCTGATACCCGACAGGTGTATTCTTTTTACACTTTATCTTGCCGTTCTTCAGCTTGAAATAGGTTGAAAGGTTGTCATCGTTCTTTATTGCGACATTCCTCCAGTTATACTTGTCATTGGGTCTTGATACCATACTCCAGGATACTGTCTTTTTTGGAGCCTTGATAACCGTCCCGCTCTGGTCCACAAGCTTCAGTTTTATCTTGCACCCCTGCCCGATCACGGTATCAATCCAAAAACCTTTCTTTCCTGTGCTAGACTGAAGCTGGAAGCTGTTTGAAAACTGATAAATGGGCAGGAAATATGCGTAAAGGGTCATGCTTTCCGTAACAATATCCTTATCAAAATCCCACAGTTTAGCATTAGCCCCTGCTGCATCGGGATCCCAGTCATTCTTCAGTTCTTCCTTATACCATCCGTAAAACTCACATCCGGTAAGTGAGGGATCTTCAGGACGGGTGAGCTTTGAACCCTTGGAAACCACCTGATCCGGTACATAGTCAGTGCTGTTCCCAACATTAAACTTTACGGTACATTTATCACTTCCCGGATCCGGATCCGGGGTTACCGAATCCGAAAGCCATATGGGATAAAGATCTACATCATAACTGATCCCTTCTGAAAAATCAAAGAGATAATCCTCATCATAATCATCCTTATCGTCAATGTAGTACGGCTCTTCATCCTCAAACCAGCCTTTGAAAGAATATCCGCTTTTTGAAGGAGAAGGGTTTGCTTTTGGCTTAGATGCCAGTTCCCCATCCTTTTTTAGCTCGCTAAACCATATATTTCCATAATCATCATAGAAATTGACCGTGTACAGATCGTCCGAGGAATTGGAAATATAGGGGTAGAGCTTTAGATCCTCAGTGACCTTATCATCATTAAAATTCCAGAAATAACGGAATGAACCGGTCATTGAATTAGCCTTATTTATATACCATCCGTATAGCTGCTGGCCTACAGGCACCGGTACAGTGCCCTCATCAGGTTCGTCCAGAAATGTACCATTTGCAGCCGTAAGCTGTTTAACAACACTTCCTCCTTCGGAATCATAAAATGAAACCGTATATGTTGTTCCGGCAGCAATCTCTGCCTTATCCCGGCCGGTTTGGGATTGATAGGTCTCCGGGTCTTCATTCTGAACCGGCTCCTCTGCCAATACAGATGTTATCCCCGTTTCAGGAGTATTGGCGTTTTCTCCATCTTCCCCACTTAAGGCGCGGTCTATCTCAT
>CADCQV010000001.1 GCA_902803625.1 uncultured Lachnospiraceae bacterium | reverse complement strand
CTGCAATGCAAAACTCAAATGACACTTCGGAGGATTTCAACATGGTCATCAAAGTCACACTTCTGGTACTATTCTTTGCGCTTATGATCACGATAGGCTTCATCTGCCGCAAAAATGCTACTGATGTAAACGGTTTCGTTCTCGGCGGACGTTCTGTAGGACCCTGGGTTACGGCATTTGCTTACGGAACCTCTTATTTTTCAGCCGTTATCTTTGTCGGATACGCCGGACAGTTCGGCTGGCTTTACGGAATGTCCGCCACCTGGGCCGGTCTCGGAAACGCCTTTATCGGTTCCCTGCTTGCCTGGAATATTCTGGGACGGCGTACACGTATCATGACGCAGCAGCTGGATGCAAAAACCATGCCGGACTTCTTCGGAAAAAGATTTGACTCCACACCGCTTAAGGTGGCCGCATCCGTTATTGTTTTCATTTTCCTGATCCCATATACGGCTTCTCTCTATAACGGACTTTCCAGTCTTTTCGGTCTTGTCTTCGACCTGCCCTATTGGGCCGTTATAGCGATAATGGCAGTGCTTACCGGAATCTATGTGATCTTCGGCGGCTATACCGCCACAGCCATAAATGATTTTATACAGGGTATAATTATGCTTTTCGGGATCTCCGCTGTCATAATCGCGGTTCTGAATGATAACGGCGGGCTTACGGAGGCCGCAAAAAGGCTTTCGGAGATCCCTGCTGAAAACTGGGAGCATGGAGCCTTTTCCTCCTTCTTCGGCCCCGATCCGCTGTCACTCCTCTTTGTCGTTATACTTACCTCCCTCGGAACCTGGGGACTCCCCCAGATGGTCGGAAAGTTCTACGCCATAAAGAGCGAAAAGGACATTCATAAGGGAACGGTCATTTCCACAATATTTGCGATTGTTGTGGCCGGAGGCTGCTACTTCCTCGGAGGCTTCGGACGTCTCTATGCCGACAGGATAAAGTTTAATGAGACCACCGGAAAGCCGCTTTTTGACACCATAGTTCCCACCATGCTCTCGACCCTGCCTTCCATCATAATCGCCATTGTGATCGTGCTGGTCCTGGCTGCATCAATGTCCACACTTTCATCCCTGGTCCTCACCTCCAGCTCCACCTTTACGCTTGACGTTATCAAGACCGTAAAAAAGGATATGACCGAGAAAGCCCAGGTTACGGGAATGAGAGTATTTATCGTATTCTTTATCGTGATCTCCGCACTGCTTGCGGTTGTGAAGGATTCCTATCCCGGACTCACCTTCATTGCACAGATGATGGGTATCTCCTGGGGTGCCCTTGCCGGTGCCTTTCTGGCACCCTTCCTCTATGGTCTCTACTGGAAGGGTATAACCCGTGCCTCTGTTGCGGCCTGCTATGTGTGGGGTGTCGGGATCTCGCTCGTTCAGCTGTACATCACCCTCTCCGGCACTGATGTTTCAGGCTGGGGTCCGGTTCTCGGAACGGTATTCAAGTCCTCCATCAATTCCGGTGTGATAGCTATGGTGGGCGGACTCATCGTGGTTCCGCTTATCAGTCTCTGCACCGCAAAGATGGACGGAAAGAAAGTGGATGAAATGTTCACAAGCTTTGAGAAAAAGGTGGAAGTACCCCAGAAGGAAGCACTGGATTGACGGAAGATCCTTCCTAACATATCTCCGTCTTCCACACGGAAACACCCGAATCGGCAAAAACCTCATCCAGGCGTTTTTGAAGGTCATTCAAAACAACACCCTCCTTCATAACGACCTGGATGAACCCGCCGCCGCCGGCACCGCAGATCATTTTGCCGCTTATCAGATCCTCTATAGCCATAAAGAGCTGGTCGATACAGGTATTTGTACATCCCCTGTCAAGTCTCTTCGAAAGCTCCCAATGCTCATTTAAGAGCTTTGCAAAGCCGTCCACGTGACCCTTTTCCAGTTCAAGCCGCATAAGCACCGCAACCTGCTGGATCCTGTATAAAACCTCGCACACATCCGGGTCTCCTCCGATATACTTACCGACGATATCCCGTAAAAGGTTCCTTGCAAGTCTTCTCTGCCCCGTATAGATGATGGCAAATCTCTCATTCAGCTCCCGCAGGGTCTTTTTCCCTATCCGTACAGGGGTGCAGATTATCTTCTGCTGCAGTGACTCATCCGTGGTCACCATCTTTATTCCCGGTGCCAGCCCTCCCACCTGGTCCTGCCATCCGCCGCCGGTTGACATGATCTGCTCCATACAGAGTACACGGTTATAGAGATCATTATCCTTAAGGGACACACCCAGAAACTCATATATCCCCTTTACGCAGGCTCCCGCAAGTATAGAGCTGGTGCCGAGTCCGCTTCCCTTTGGAATATTTATCACCCTTGTATTCATATAGATGCCGCCGCCGAGATGTGAGCATATCTCATTAATATCCGTCTCCGCGCTGTCATCCTGTCCGTAGGGAATAACGCCGCAGGCTATGAGCGCGGCTTTCTGCAGCGCAAAAGCGTCCATGGGATCATGGCAGTCCATAAGATCCGACAGATCCGTAAATTCTCTGTAGCTGCCTATATCTGTGCTTGTCAGTATTATCTTGTTCTCTTCTATCCTTCTTAAGGTAACCTCTATCGGAAGCTCTCCGTTCAGGGTTATGGCGGCATTCAGAACCGTCCCGCCGTGCTCCATGCAGTAGGGAGGCGTATCTGACCAGCCTCCGCCCCAGTTGACCCTTACCGGCAGCCTTACCACCACCTCGTCCTTCTTTATACGGAAATCCCTGTTATAGCCGGTCTCCTTAAGGGCAGTCTTTAATACCGTATCCCTTATAGTATTAAAGCAATTATCGGCCATCCTTTCCTTATCAATGACCTTCGAGAGATAATAGTAGATCCTGATCTTCTGGCTGAATTCCTCCTTAATATCATCTTTAAGATGCGCGGCCTTTGAAAGCAGCATATCCTCTACACGCTTTGAAATACCGGTCCTGAAGATACCCTCCGCCTCTTCTGCGGGAACACCCTTTCTTATGGCTTCCATAAGGCTTCCGGCCTTCATCCTGTCATTAAGCTTTTCCTGCCAGGGGATTATCTCCTTTACGTCTGCCCGGTTGAAGCTGTCCTTCAGGCTCAGTAATTCTCCGCTTTTCTCACCCGAAAGTACCGCCCCGAGTGCTTCCTCCATGCTGTCCCGCACCGGAAAGAGAGGCTTATCCCATAAGCATTCGTCAATATCCTGTCCGAACCATTTCCTCTCCTTCGGATTATCCTTTACACCGTACATTCTGACGACAAACCTGCCGTCACGGAGCTTAAGCCCGTGGAGTACGGTATTATCCGGAATATGAACCGTTCTTTCCTTTTTACCGGAGACCCCGGACGCCCTTCCCACGGTAAGGCCCGAAACGATGGAGCCCTCTCCTATCACGGAATTATGGTGAATATAACTGTCCTCGATATAGCTTCCCCGACCGATGCTTGCGTTTAAGCTGATATATGAATTCGATGCAGCGAAATCCCGGCCGCGGTAATTACTGTTGACGCTGTTTGACCAGCCGAGATAACCGAAGAGCTCTATATCATCGGTCACCATCTTCAGTACCTCGGCAGTAGTCCCGAAATGAAGAAATGAAGCGGGAGAGAACCGGATAAGCTTCATACGGTATTTATGGAGATGCTTCCAGAGCTTTTCCCTGGCTGCTCTGAGCTCGGGACTGAATTCCCCCTCCGGCTTCTCATCGAAAAAGCCCTCAAGTGTACTGTCCTCCGCCAGAGGATAGAGAAAATCCGCATAAAAGGAAAGGCGGACGTGATCGTTTACAAGGCTCTCAAAATCCTTTTTTTCCGTAATCAGACGGTACAGCTCCTCGACCAGCGAGCCGCTGAATATAACCGCTCCCGTATCTATATTTACAAGATCCGAATTGTCCGCTGCACCGCTGTCCCTTAAGCTCTGCAGAGTCTGCTTATGAAGAAAACGCCTGACATAACCGTCCTCGGAGCCCAGGAACACCCCGTGGTTCTTTCCGAGCTCTGCAGGCTCCTTTATGGAAAGAGCTGCTGCTCCCTCCTCGTAAAAATCAAGCTGCAGGGGATTAAACAGAAGGGTCACATCTCCGGAGCACACCAGCATTCCGCCTGAGATCCTTCCGGGAATACCGCACATGGCTATCATGAACTCATCAAAAAGGGTGGAGCGGCGCCCGTCCGGCAGCATCCTGGGAACCGGGGAAAAGATCTTCCCGCAGGCACTGTACTGCGGGGTTCTTTTGGCATCTCCCCCGCTGTGCATGACAAGGATGCGAAGTGACTTCAGAGCTCTGTCATCATTCTCTTTTATGTATTTGAGTATATTCAGCGTGGCTCCGCCCGAACCCACACGCTTGCCCGCGGGATCCGCCACCACCGCATACCTCGTTCTCTCCGGCAGGCGCTTCTCCCTGAGCCTCATATTTATCTGCTCACGGTAGGAAACTGCCTGGGATTCATTGGAGGCGGACAGAATGACATAGTCCCAGACCGTTATCTGTCTTTCATATGCCTTCTGCTCCCTGTCGATTATATCCCGGTAAAGGGCTGTGCTGTCATTATAGGATTGCTGCAAAAACAGATTCTTATATTTATTCATAAGTACTACTTTATCAAATAGCGCGACGGTTGACAAACACTTGTTTCAATGCTATATTCCAGCGTATGCCCGTAATTGAGATAAAAAACCTGTCAAAAACCTTCATAAATAAGGATTCCTCGGTTGAAGCGCTTAAAAACATCAATTTTTCCGTGGAAAAGGGGGATATTTACGGCATTATCGGCATGTCAGGAGCAGGAAAGAGTACTCTTGTCCGCTGCCTTAATTTCCTTGAAAAACCCACGTCCGGCACGGTTCTTGTACAGAATAATGATCTAAGCACCCTTACGGCGCCGGAGCTCAGGAAGCTCCGCTGCAATATGGGGATGATCTTTCAGAATTTCAATCTCCTGATGCAGAATAACGTACTCGATAATGTGACCTTTCCGCTGACCATACACGGTACAAGGAAGCAGGATGCCCGCGACAAGGCAATGAAGCTCCTTCAGACCGTGGGACTTTCGGAAAAGGCCATGTCATATCCCGCCCAGCTTTCCGGCGGACAGAAGCAGAGAGTCGCCATCGCAAGGGCTCTCGCCTGCGATCCGGAAATACTGCTCTGCGACGAAGCTACCAGCGCTCTTGATCCCCAGACCACCCAGCAGATACTGGAGCTCCTTAAGAAAATAAACAGGGACACGGGTATCACCATCATCATAATTACCCACTCCATGAATGTGGTGCGGGAGATCTGCCACAATGTGGCAATAGTTGAAAAGGGTGAGATAGTGGAAAACGGTCTGGTGGAGGAGATCTTCACCCACCCGAAGTCAAAGGCTGCGAGGCGTCTCATCATAGAAGGAAAGGATCCCGACCAGTGGGAGAACAGTGAAGAAAGCGTTTCGTCCCCGCTCCCGGAAAAGCTTATGGAAAACAGGCGGGTACGCATAGTATTTTCCGGCACCTCCTCATATGAACCCGTTATCGCAAATATGATACTGACCTTTTCTTCTCCGGTTAATATCCTTTATGCCGACACAAAGGACGTGAACGGCGTCGCCAGAGGCGAGATGATACTCGGTCTTTCAACCGACAGCGCCGTTGCGGAAAAACAGATCTCCTACCTTAAGGAAAGAGG